>RGAJ01000179.1 GCA_009920225.1 Paracoccaceae bacterium | reverse complement strand
CAATCGAACACAATGTTCGAAGTTGGAAAACTGTGGGATTTGCCCGTTGTCGGCGAGCAAAAGGCATATATGACGGGTCACGATGAGGTGCATTCGCTGTCGGCAAATTATCCTCAAGCCGATGTTCGGTTCTGGATGGGATTTGGCGATCACTATATCAATGTGTTCACCGTTCTCAAAAACCTTGGACTGCTGTCGGAACAACCTGTCTTGACTGCCGAAGGACAAGAGGTTGTGCCGTTGAAAGTGGTAAAGGCCGTTCTGCCTGATCCTGCGAGCCTTGCGCCCAATTACACAGGCAAGACCTGTATCGGCGATTTCGTAAAAGGCAAAAAGGACGGCAAAGACGTCGAGGTATTTGTCTATAACGTCGCCGATCACAAGGACGCTTTTGAAGAGGTGGGCAGCCAAGGTATTTCCTATACCGCCGGCGTGCCCCCTGTCGCCGCAGCGATGTTGATCGCAAACGGCACGTGGGACACAGGCACGATGGTCAATGTCGAAGAATTGGATCCAAAACCCTTTTTGGAGATTCTGGACACCATCGGATTGCCAACACGCGTGAAAATCGGCAACAGCGACACCGCTTGGAACGCATGAGAAAGCTTTTTTGAAATTGCAGGGGGGCCAGCGGCCCCCCTTCTTGTTTTGTACATGAGGGTTTCACCCTCTTGGCCGCAAGCGGCCAATTCACCCAGAGTATTTCCGCAAAGATGAAAATGGCGGTGCAATTTAAGAATAATTCAGAATTTGGCAAAAATCTTTTCATTTATTTCAAAATCCAACCCTAAATGAATAATAAATAACCATGCAATTGCAGAAAATATGCGATTTGTTGCATTTTAGCGGTTGACCTTGGAAAAATGCGACCATAAAGTCGGCCTCGCATTTAAAGGAGAACGGGTTATGAATGCCCTTGTCATCGTGGTCGGAAAGTTGCGCATGGGTCGATAAGCGTCACCATAAATGACACCATGCGCCCCCAAAGACCTTGGGGGCTTTTTTATATGCATAACATGTTAGACGTAGAACGGAGTGTAAAAATGACACGTCAAATGATCGGAGCGAAAATGATCGTCCAAGCCTTGAAAGATCAAGGTGTCGACACAGTATTCGGGTATCCTGGCGGTGCGGTGCTCCCTATTTACGACGAAATTTTCCAGCAAAACGATATTCGTCACATTCTGGTACGCCACGAACAAGGTGCGGTTCACGCCGCTGAAGGCTATGCCCGTTCCACGGGGAAACCGGGGGTTGTTCTGGTAACGTCTGGTCCTGGTGCAACGAATGCGGTGACCGGATTGACCGACGCGTTGCTGGATAGCATTCCGTTGGTCGTTCTGACCGGTCAGGTGCCCACGTTTATGATTGGTTCGGATGCGTTTCAAGAGGCCGATACCATTGGTATCACCCGCCCCTGTACCAAGCACAACTGGTTGGTGAAGGACACAGCCGATTTGGCGGCCACCATTCACGAAGCATTTCACGTCGCGACATCGGGCCGCCCGGGCCCCGTTTTGATCGACGTTCCCAAAGACGTTCAATTTGCGTCTGCGAAGTATACCGAGAAAAAACAAGTCAACACAGGCCATTATCAACCGCGTGTCAAAGGTGACATGGAACAAATTACAAAATTGGTTGAGGCGATGGAAAAGGCCGAGCGCCCCGTGTTTTACACAGGCGGCGGTGTGATCAATTCAGGCCCGGCCGCAAGCCAATTGTTGCGTGAATTGGTCCATGCGACGGGGTTCCCGATCACGTCCACACTGATGGGCTTGGGGTCATATCCTGCGTCTGGGGACAAGTGGTTGGGCATGTTGGGCATGCATGGTCTTTATGAGGCCAACCTTGCAATGCATGACTGTGACTTGATGATCAACATCGGCGCACGTTTCGATGACCGGATCACAGGTCGTCTGGATGCTTTTAGCCCGAAATCGAAAAAGGCACATGTTGATATTGATCCATCCTCAATCAATAAAGTGATCCATGTCGATATCCCAATCATTGGCGATGTGGGCCATGTGTTAGAAGACATTCTCAAGGTGTGGAAAGCCCGCGGCCGCAAAACGAATTCCGAAGGCTTGGCAAAGTGGTGGGTAAAGATTGAAGAGTGGCGCAAGGTAAAATGTTTGTCCTACACCCAGTCTGGCACCACGATTAAACCACAATATGCGCTTGAGCGGCTTGAGGCGCTGACGAAACATCGCAAAGATCGCTTTATTTGTACCGAAGTGGGCCAACACCAAATGTGGGCGGCGCAGTATTTGGGGTTTGAAGATCCAAACCATTGGATGACATCAGGTGGCTTGGGCACCATGGGCTATGGTATGCCTGCGTCTGTGGGTGTGCAAATTGCGCATCCCGATGCATTGGTCATCAACGTCGCAGGCGAAGCGTCATGGTTGATGAACATGCAAGAAATGGGAACAGCCATTCAATATCGATTGCCGGTTAAGCAATTCATCCTAAACAACGAACGTTTGGGGATGGTGCGCCAGTGGCAACAATTGTTGCATGGCGAACGGTATTCACATTCGTGGTCCGACGCGCTTCCTGATTTTGTGAAACTGGCCGAAGCCTTTGGTGCAAAGGGTATTTTATGTAGCGATCCAAAAGATTTGGATGATGCGATCATGGAAATGCTGAACTATGACGGTCCTGTGATTTTCGATTGTTTGGTGGAAAAACACGAAAACTGTTTCCCGATGATCCCGTCAGGCAAAGCACATAATGAAATGCTTTTGGGGGATGCATCCACCGAAGGCGCGATTGGCGCGTCTGGCGCGGTTTTGGTATAAGGGGACACAGCATGTCATTGAAAATCAAAAAAGGATCCACCGCGCATTCGGCCTATAACCTGCGGGCGAATTATGGCGACGAAATTGAAACCCATACGCTGGCTGTTTTGGTGGATAACGAAGCGGGTGTTCTGGCCCGTGTGATTGGTCTGTTTTCGGGGCGTGGCTATAATATTGAAAGCCTCACTGTGGCAGAGGTCGACCACAAAGGTCACCTCAGCCGCATCACCATCGTCACGCGCGGCACGCCGCAAGTGATCGAACAGATCAAGGCGCAGTTGGGCCGTATCGTACCCGTGCATGAGGTTCACGATCTGACCGTGGAAGGGCCTGTCGTTGAACGTGAGCTTGCCTTGATCAAAGTGTCGGGCACTGGCGATAAACGGGTCGAAGCGCTTCGTTTGGCGGATATCTTTCGTGCGCATGTCGTCGACAGCACATTGGACAGCTTTGTGTTTCAAATCACAGGCACCTCTGACAAGGTCGATGCTTTTGCCGATTTGATGCGCCCCTTGGGTCTGACAGAGCTTGCGCGGACAGGCGTTGCAGCCCTGTCGCGCGGCAAATAATAAATTAACAAAATGAGAGTTTTAATTACGCCAAAGCAAGCCTTTGGCATTCTTTTTTCTGCGATATACGATGACATGTCCTGTGTCCTCTCGTGGCATTGGAACGGCAGAAACGGGCGGATTTTTCGGCTTTGACACCGTGCCCAATTGATCGGCCAATGTTGGAAATTCTTGGGCAGACACCAAACGCATATTCAACGCATACCGCAAGCCATCCCTTTGATCTTGTTCGAAAATAACCAAGTCACCAACTACAAAAGCAAAGGGGATGGTTTGACAATTCGCATCGTTATAGAACGCCAATTGACCGTGATCTTCGCACCAGATAACCGCTTTACCCTTGTAAGGGTCACACCATAAAATTACACCTTGCATGATCGAAATCCCCACAATCTCTGAATGGGTTTATCTTGGCCTATTCGTTAACGAACTGACACAAACTTTAAGGTAGGTTGCCCTTGCTTTTTGTGTCGATCCCTAGCAGGTTGTATACAGTATTGAGTCAAGCAGAGACAAAAGCGCGTCACTTTTATCGTACAGCGCGAACAGTTGCTGCTTTGGGTGCGTGTAAATAGATCAATAACCTAGCGCCGGTTGAGATGAAGCGAAAAAACGATTCTTTGGGGACGGCGAGTCCTTCTGAAATTCGAGCAATCTTTGGGGAGAACCTAAAGAAACTCTGTGCAGCCACAGGGTCCATTGCGGCATTGTGCCGTGAATTACAAATCAACAGAACTCAGTTCAACAGATATCTCTCTGGGGAAAGCTTTCCACGGCCCGATGTTCTGGCGAAAATTTGTGCCCATTTCGATATTGATGCACGCGTCTTGCTGCAACCTGTTGAAACGCTCGAATCCCATGAAATGTCCGATCTGCTTGCCCAAGAGCTGGGATCCTTTTTGGATCTCAAATCTGCACGCGTGACGCAAGACACATTGCCGTCGGGGTTTTATCGGTTTTCGCGAAAAAGCTTTATTGAATCGGATCGCTTTGTGCAGGGGCTGATTTTGATCTATCGCAAAGGCGGACTAACGTTCGCACGCGGGATGGAAGCGAAAGAAGCCATGCGCCAGCAGGGACTGCCCGTTGATCGCCATGCGCGCGAATTCAAGGGTCTAATCGTCCAACAAGAAGGCGGGATCACATCCGTGATGTCGCGTCGTGGATCTTTGACGGTCTCTTTCAATTACCTGTCCAAAGTCCCGTCTTTTGAAAATAACTACTGGGTGGGCTATGCGACGCGCACGGTGCCTGAATCGATCAACGCCAGCCGTGTGGCGCGCATGGTCTATGAATATATCGGCCCCTATGGCAAAGATGTTCTGGACGCCGCACGCAAGGCGGGGTTTTGCGATGCGACCAAGCTGCGCCCATATCACCAAACTTTGTTGCAGGTGGACAATCCGTTTCAATAGGGTCACGACAATCAACGACATGACAGGTCGCAAAAAGACGCGCGAAATCTG
>RGAJ01000178.1 GCA_009920225.1 Paracoccaceae bacterium | reverse complement strand
CTGTTTTTTATAACGGTTGGCGCGGGCATCAACATTGATACGTTTATCAAATCCCCCCTGATCTTCATCGGCATGACGCTTGGGATTATCGCGATTAAGGCGTTTGTTCTTTATTCAATCGCGGTAGCTTTCAAAATCCGTGGTCGCAACAGATGGCTCTTTAGCTTGTCCTTAGCGCAAGCAGGTGAGTTTGGGTTTGTTCTGTTGTCCTTTTCGGTAAAGCTCTACGTGCTGCCGCAATGGTTGGGGGATCGATTGCTCATGGCGGTCGCGCTATCGATGATGGTGACGCCGTTGCTGTTCATTTTGTATGAATTCATCCAATCCCGCCAAGCGGAGGTCAAACACGACACCACCGCCGATGAAGTCAATCAACGGGGTCCCGTGATCATTGCAGGCATTGGCCGGTTCGGTCAAATTGTGAACCGCCTTGTGCGCAGCGCTGGGTTTGAAACGGTCGTGTTGGACAATGATTTGCGCACCATTCAAACGATGCGCAGCTTCGGTTTTAAAAGCTATTTTGGCGATCCAACCCGACCTGAGGTTCTAAGGGCCGCCGGATTGGCAGACGCAAGCGTTTTGGTCATTGCTGTCGACGATCCCGTCAGCGCCACGCAACTGGTGACCTATGCCAGACGTGAGCGACCCGATTTGCATATCGTGGCACGCGCACGGGATCGGACCCATGTTTACGCATTGTATCAAGCAGGTGCAAACGACATCGTACGCGAAATGTTCGACAGCAGCCTGCGCGCCGGGCGGTATGTGTTGGAAAATATCGGGCTGACCGAATACGAGGCCTCTGTTGCCGAAACCGCATTCTACCGCCACGACAGACACGCGATTGCTGAATTGGCGCAAGTGTGGAAAGCTGGCGTGCCATCGCGCGAAAACGCCGAATATATCGCGCGCGCCAAAGAGCTTGAGCAGGAATTGGAATCAAACCTATTGGCCGCCTTGGACGACACCCGAAAAAATGGATAAAAAAAACCGCGCCCAAAAGGCGCGGCTTTTTCTAATCTGGTCTGTGCAATTATGCGGCGCGGGATACCAAAACGTCGCCCACGCGCTTTGCTGCAGCGGCTTCGTCGCCATCTGCGACGGCTGCAACTTCGCGGGTCAAACGCTCAAGCGCGGCTTCGTATAATTGACGCTCGGAATAGCTTTGTTCACGTTGATCATCGTTGCGGTGCAAGTCACGAACAACTTCTGCAATCGCAATCAAATCGCCCGAATTGATCTTTTGCTCATATTCTTGGGCCCGACGCGACCACATCGCGCGTTTTACTTTGGCCTTGCCTTTCAAGGTTTTCATCGCTTGGTCAACCACATCTGGGCTGCTCAGCGACCGCATGCCGATTTCGGTTGCTTTGTTGGTTGGCACGCGCAACGTCATTTTGTCTTTTTCAAATGACAACACGAAAAGCTCTAATGAAATTCCTGCGACTTCTTGTTCTTCAATCGATACGATTTGACCAACGCCATGTGCTGGATAGACCACATAGTCGTTTGGACGGAAATCCGATTTCTTTGATTTAGTCATTCATTTTTCCTCTTCTAGCGCCCCATGACAGACGACAAAAACACCAGCGGCAACAGAAGTGTTGTCGTTAAGATGTTACATACGATTGATATCTAGGATGTGATGCCCATCCATCCCAGTGTTCGGATTCTATTCATTGCGGGAAAATAACACAAAATTCGGCTGATTCCTAGATCAACCGAATCTTTGCGAATCTATGGGCTAATTTGGGCTTAACCGCCCTCGCCTGGGGCTTCGGAAAAATACTTTTCCAACTTGCCCTCTTCGCCATCGCGCTCTTCGGCATCGGGCAAAGGGTCTTTCTTTGTGATAATCACTGGCCAGAGTTCGGCGTATTTGCGATTGAAATCAACCCATTTTTCCGTGTCTGGTTCGGTGTCAGGACGAATGGCATCCGCAGGGCATTCTGGTTCGCACACACCGCAATCAATGCATTCGTCTGGATGGATCACCAACATGTTTTCACCTTCGTAAAAACAATCAACTGGGCAAACTTCCACACAGTCGGTGTATTTGCAAGCAATGCATTTATCGTTGACGATATAGGTCATTTGATGGTTCCGATCTAATTCTCTTACCGCTTGCTAATCCAATGACGCAGATCATTCAAGACTTTGGGCGCGGATAAGGTCAAGCATACGACGATCCTTCTTGGTCGGGCGACCATTTCCTTGGGTTTTGGGCTGTGACGGATCTTTTTCCTGAATCGGTGAGCGATCTAGGTATAATGTTTGCGCCTCGGCCGCCGGACCGCGCCGTTCGCCAAGCCCAAGCACCTCGATCACACGAATGTGATCACCTTGGGCAAAGGTCAGCACGTCACCCGTACCAACCGAAAACGCAGGTTTGGAAATTTTGTCGGAATTCACCCGAACGTGCCCGCCTGCGACGATCTTCGCCGCAAGCGTGCGTGTTTTGAAAAACCGTGCATGCCAAAGCCATTTGTCAATGCGCAGCTTTTGTTGCGTCATCCGCGCCTTAGTCCTTTTTCAATCCCATCAATGCCGCAGCAAAGGGGTTATCTGGATCAATTTTGTCCTTTTTCTCAGGACGGGCTTGGAATGATTTTGCCTTGTTCTGATCGGGGCGGTTTTTGCCACCCTTTGGTTTGCCTTTGCCGCGCGGCGCACCCTCGCGGCGTGGTGCATTTTGTTTTGGCTTGGGTTTGCGACCCCATGTGAAGGTATAGAACACTTCAATCTCGGGCTCTTGCGCATCCGCGTCTGCAGGGGCATCAACCGCTGCGGGGACCTCTGCTTCGGCGGCGGGTGCCTCTGCGTCTGTGGCAGTGGCGACTGCTTCTGGCGCATCTGCATCAGGGGCATCCGTGGCGTCGGGTGCTGGTTTTTCAACACGCACCTTGGCACGTTCGCCGCGCTCTGCGGCATAGCCCAAACCTTGCATCAAATCTGCAAACTGTTCCAAGGTCATGCCCGTGATCGACAGCATGTCAGCCTTGGCTTCAAATCCGCCACGGCTGTCTTCGACGCGCAATAGATCGGCCAAACGTTCCAACATATCAATGCGGATAGCGCGTTCACCGGCGTTGCGATACCCCGCCATGCGGTCGTATCCAGCGGGTGCATGTACATCGGTGGGAATGGTCACCAAACCCGCGGGTGGGGCTTCTGGGAATTCATCCATTTTCGCGTGCAATGCCCAAAGCACCAAACGCAGGCGCGTGGGGGCAGGTTTCAACAAAAGCGGCATGAAAACGGTGAATTGCCCGAACCGGATACCATGTTTGCGCAGGGCGGAACGCGCATCTTGATCCAGGGCTTTGACCTCATCGGCCACGTCACCACGTTGGATAATTCCCAAGGCTTCGACCAAGCGGAACGCAAAACCACGGGCAAGACCGGACAAGGCTTCGTCGCGTTGAAGATTGAACAGAGGCTCAAACAGGGCCGCGATCTTGCGGTCGATGAAATGCTGCAAACGGCGCGTGACCTTTTGCGCAACATCTGCGCCAGCTTCTTCATCAACAAATGCAGAGATCTGTGGGCGTAGCGGATCATCGGATGCGACCAATTTGCCAACCGCTTGATCCCCCCACATCAGGCCACCTTGTTCGGTGAAATCAATTTCCGTGTCGGGTGCGTTATAAAAACGATCCGCCCGTAGGTGGAAATGCGGAACCAGCGCTTGCACGGCCGCCGCTTTGATTGTTTTTGCCTCTTGTCCGGTCGCGTCTTGATCGTGACGGAAACGGAACCCTTCTAGACGACCGACGAATTGACCTTCGACGCTCACCTCTCCATTTTCATTTACTTCGGCCAATAGGGCCTCCTTTTGTTTGAGCCGGCGCAACAAAACAGATGTCCGCCGATCCACAAATTTTTGCATTAAACGCTCATGCAGAGCGTCAGATAGTTTGTCTTCTACAGCGCGAGTCGCCTCTCGCCAATGGTTTTCATCACGCACCCAGCCATTTCTTTGCGCAACATAGGTCCACGTGCGGATAAATGCCAATCTTTTAGACAGCGCGTCAATGTCCCCGTCCGTGCGATCAATACGTTTGACCTGACGGGCCATCCAATCGTCTGGAACAACGCCACCTTGATGAAGATAGCAAAAGATCGCCTCTAAAAGCCCCGCATGTTCCCCCGCAGAGATCCCGCGAAAATCGGGAATGCGGCAAACGTCCCACAACAGATGCACAGACTTTGGATCGGATGCGCGCGCGCGCACATCTGCCATTTGTGACAGTGCCTTGAGCGCGATAAGATCATCTGCCTCGCGCGCTTTGACCAACATGTCGTCTTTTGGCGAAATCTCAAGCGAGTGGATCAAATTATCCAAAGTCGCAAAAGTCAGATTGGAATTGCGCCAGATAAGTTTTTTCAAAGGCGTAAAGCGGTGTTCCATGATGGCAGTCGCGACACCATCATCCAAGGGGGCCGCTTCGCCTGTCACACCAAAACTGCCATGGCTCATGCCACGGCCCGCGCGGCCGGCGATTTGCGCCAATTCGTTCGGGGCAA
The DNA here is from genome assembly GCA_009920225.1 of Paracoccaceae bacterium. Taxonomy (GTDB): domain Bacteria; phylum Pseudomonadota; class Alphaproteobacteria; order Rhodobacterales; family Rhodobacteraceae; genus CAJXSD01. Next base: position 333 of record RGAJ01000178.1, on the reverse strand, counting down.
GCGGGCGCATGCGACGCCCGTCAAATTTTGTCAGCGATGAAAAGGCAACGTGATTGACATCCAAATTCAATCCCATGCCAATCGCATCGGTCGCCACCAGATAATCCACATCGCCATTTTGATACAGCTCGACCTGTGCGTTGCGGGTGCGGGGCGACAAGGCCCCCATCACCACCGCGGCACCGCCCTTTTGACGTCGCAACAATTCGGCGATGGCATAAACGTTATCGACAGAAAACCCCACAATCGCACTGCGTGGCGGCATGCGGGACAGTTTCTTGGACCCAGAATAGACCAATTCGCTCATGCGTTCACGGCGCATGAATTGCGCCT
>RGAJ01000177.1 GCA_009920225.1 Paracoccaceae bacterium | reverse complement strand
GTGCACACCGAAAAAGGCGATATTCACTGTGATTATGTGGTCAATGCGGCAGGGTATTATGCGCAACGTGTTGGCGAATGGTTCAAGCCTTATGGGGGGCGCACCGTCCCGATGATGGTCATGAGCCATCAATATTTGCTGTCCGAAGAAATCCCCGAGATTGAAGCACACACCAAAGCTGTGGGTCACAAACTGCCGCTGTTGCGCGATGTGGATGTGTCTTATTATCTGCGCCAAGAAAAGCATGGATTTAACCTTGGTCCATATGAACCCAACTGTCGCGCGCATTGGGATACACCAGAAGACCCAATGCCAGATGACTTTAGCTTTCAGCTATGGAACGACGATCTTGATCGGATCGAAGATATCGTAACCGACGCGATGGAGCGGGTGCCATTGTTGGGAACTGCCGGTGTAAGCCGCGTGATCAATGGCCCCATCCCCTATGCACCTGATGGATTGCCTCTCATCGGGCCAATGCCAGGTGTGAAAAACGCGTTTGAGGCCTGTGTATTCACCTTTGGCATTGCCCAAGGCGGCGGTGCGGGCAAGGTCTTGGCCGAATGGATCACCCAAGGGCATACCGAATGGGATATGTGGTCGTGTGATCCACGCCGTTACACCGATTACACCGATCACGACTATTGCGTCGCGAAAGGCATGGAGGTCTATGGCCACGAATACGCCATGCATTTCCCATGGCATCAATGGCCCGCAGCGCGGAACAAAAAACTATCCCCCGCACATGATCAAGTGATCGCAAAGGGTGGTCAAATGGGGGCCTATAACGGATGGGAACGCGCGAATTGGTTTGCCCAAGACGGCGATGACACATCAGAAGAGGCCACAAAAACATGGGGTCGTGCAGGTCCATGGGAAAACCGCATCCGCGAAGAATGCGAAGCGGTGCGCGATTCGGTCGGCGTATTGGATTTGCCGGGGTTTAGCCGGTTCAACCTGTCGGGCGACGGGGCTGCCGAATGGTTGCGCGGTCAGATCACCGGTGGCTTGCCCAAAGTTGGTCGTATGAACCTTGCCTATTTCGCGGATACACGCGGTCGGATCCTGACAGAGATGTCCGTGATGCGGCATGGCGACGATCATTTCACATTGATCACTGCGGCCACCGCGCAATGGCATGATTTCGAATTGCTGAAAAATGCATTGACCGACGGTTTGACACTAACAGATCATTCCACCGAATACGGCACCTTGATCGTCACGGGTCCAAAATCGCGGGAACTGTTTGCCGCGTTGGGAACCGATGCTGATCTGTCGCTGCCATGGCTGTCGATCCAATCGGCGACGGTCGCAGGAATGGCCTGTGCCTTGGCGCGGGTCAGCTTTGCAGGGGAATTGGGTTGGGAAATCCACGCGGCAAACGAACATATCGCGGCACTTTATAAAGCTGTGACTGAGGCAGGCGCGAAACCATTTGGCATGTGGGCTCTCAACAGCTTGCGGCTTGAAAAAGGGTACCGCGCATGGAAGGGCGATCTGTCCACCGACTACACCCTGTTCCAAGGGGGATTGGAGCGCTTTGTCAAATTGGACAAGCCCCAAGACTTCACGGGCAAGGCCGCCTTGTTGCAGGAAAAACAATCAGGTGTGACCAAGCGCTTTGTCACCTTGATCGTGGATGCGGGCGATTGTGATGCACCTTATATGTCCACGCTGTGGCATGACGGTCAGATCGTTGGTGAAACAACATCGGGCGCATGGGGGTATCGCGTGAATGCGTCGATCGCATTGGGCATGATCCGCGCGGATTTGGCGGTTGCAGGCACCGAGATTGAGGTTGAAATATACGGCGAACGTCGCAAAGCCGTGGTGCAGCCTGATCAACCACTTTGGGATCCAGAAAACGAAAGGATCCGCGCATGATCACGATCCTAGACGGAGGAATGGGGCAAGAGCTCATTTCCCGTTCCACCCAACCGCCCAGCGAAATGTGGTCGGCCAAGGTTCTTATGAACGAGGCCGACTTGGTAACGCAGGTCCATGCGGATTACATCCGTGCAGGGGCCGACATGATTACCATCAACGCCTATTCCGCAACGCCTGAGCGTTTGAAACAATACGGCCATGGCGATAAATTTGCCACGCTGCAACAGGCCGCAATCGATTGCGCGACCAAAGCCCGTGACCAACTGGGGCGTGACGTGAAAATCACGGGATGCCTGCCTCCCTTGTTTTCAAGTTATAACCCCGATCTGAACAATGACTATGACATCGCCTTGGGCCTTTATTCCCAAATCGCAGATGCACAGACCGCAGGCGTCGATATTCTATTGGCCGAAACACTGGGATCTTTGCTAGAGGTGCGCGCAGCCACAACCGCCCTAAGCGGACGCGGCAAACCGGTGTGGATCAGCATGTCTTTGTCTGAAGACACCGCGACCCCCGCCTTGCGATCAGGCGAGGCACTGGAAGAGGCTCTTGCTTTCCTTGCTCAGCAAGACGTCGATGCCGTTTTACTGAACTGTTCATTGCCTGAAACCATCAGCGCAGCAATGCCCACATTGGCACAGGTAAAGACTCCCTTTGGCGCCTATGCCAACGGGTTTACAGCCATCAAGAAATTGGAAATGGGCGATATCGTTGCCGAGAAATTCAGCAAACGCAGCGACCTGACCCCGCAAGGATATGCCAATTTCGCCCAAACCTGGATCGACGCTGGTGCAACCCTTGTTGGGGGATGCTGCGAAGTCGGCCCCGATCACATTACAGAACTTTCTCGCCGTTTCGGCGCACATCAGGAATAAGCTATGACACACCTTCCTAAACATGCACGCGTTGTTATCATTGGGGGCGGCGTTATCGGCTGCTCGGTCGCCTATCACCTTACAAAGCTGGGATGGACGGACGTTGTCTTGCTGGAACGCAAGCAGCTGACATCGGGCACCACTTGGCATGCGGCTGGATTGATCGCGCAATTGCGGGCCACGGCAAATATGACCAAGCTCGCCAAATATAGCCAAGAATTATACGGATCGCTTGAAGAAGAAACAGGCGTTGCCACAGGGTTCAAACGTGTGGGGTCCATCACTGTTGCGCTGACTGACGAGCGGATGGAGGAACTCAAACGCTCCGCCGCGATGGCGAGCGCCTTTGGTGTGGACATCGACGAAATTTCACCGTCTGAGGTGGGCGCGAAATACAGCCACCTGAATCTGGACGGTGTTGTGGGTGGTGTGTTCTTGGACAAAGACGGCCAAGGCGACCCTGCCAACATCGCGCTGGCACTGGCAAAAGGTGCGCGGATGCGTGGTGCCACCATCGCAGAACGGACCAAGGTGACAAACATTTCCCGCACAGGTCGCCGTGTGACGGGCGTTGATTGGGTGGCCGAAGATGGCAGCCATGGGCACATCGCCTGTGACATGATCGTAAACTGCGCGGGTATGTGGGGCCATCAGGTGGGCCGCATGGCAGGCGTCAACGTGCCACTGCATGCTTGTGAACATTTCTATATCGTGTCCGAACCGATTGCGGGTCTGTCCCAATTGCCCGTTCTGCGCGTTCCCGATGAATGTGCCTACTATAAAGAAGACGCAGGTAAATTGATGCTCGGTGCCTTTGAACCCGTGTCAAAACCATGGGGCATGACAGGCATATCCGAGGATTTCGAATTCGACCAACTGCCCGAGGATTTCGACCACTTTGAACCGATCCTAGAAATGGCTGTGAACCGTATGCCCATGTTGGGCGAGGCTGGCATTCACACATTCTTTAACGGACCCGAAAGCTTTACCCCAGACGATGCCTATCACCTTGGCCTTGCGCCTGAGATGGACAATGTCTGGGTGGCGGCGGGCTTCAATTCGATTGGCATCCAATCCGCAGGTGGGGCAGGCATGGCACTGTCGCAGTGGATGGACACGGGCGAAAAACCGTTTGATCTGGGTGATGTGGACATCAGCCGCATGCAGCAATTCCAAGGCAACAAACATTACCTGTTTGAACGGTCCAAAGAAACCCTGGGGCTTTTGTATGCCGACCACTTCCCCTATCGCCAAAAGGCAACTGCTCGGGGCGTGCGCCGCACACCGTTCCATGAACACCTAAAACAAAACGGCGCAGTCTTTGGCGAATTGGCCGGATGGGAACGCGCGAATTGGTACGCAGAAGATGGCCAAGAACGCGATTATAAATACAGCTGGAAACGCCAAAACTGGTTTGAAAACTCTGCCCGCGAAGGGCAAAATCGTCTATACACAGTTCCTTAATACCAAAGCAGGGATCGAGGCGGACGTCACCGTCACACGCCTGTCTGAAACGGCCTATCTGGTCGTCACCCCCGCCGCGACACGATTGGCGGACCAAACGTGGATGCGCCGCCATTTGGGCGATTTCAACGTAGTCATCACCGATGTCACCGCAGGCGAAGGCGTTTTGGCGATCATGGGGCCAAAGGCGCGCGATGTTCTAAAAGCGGTTTCACCAAATGATTTTTCGAACGAGGCAAATCCATTTGGCACAGCCCAAGACATCGAATTGGGCATGGGATTGGCGCGCGCGCATCGTGTGTCATATGTCGGGGAACTGGGATGGGAAATCTATGTCAGCGCAGATATGGCGGGACATGCATTTGAAACCCTGTGGAATGCCGGTCAAGATCACGGATTGAAACTCTGCGGCATGCATATGATGGACAGCTGTCGTATCGAAAAAGCCTTCCGCCATTTCGGGCACGACATCACGCCCGAAGATCACGTGCTTGAAGCTGGATTAGGCTTTGCCGTCAGCAAAACAAAATCCGATTTCATCGGGCGTGATGCTGTGAGTAAAAAACGCGACGAGGGTCTGAAAACCCGCATGGTGCAATTCAAACTGACAGATCCTGAACCACTGCTCTATCACAATGAACC
>RGAJ01000176.1 GCA_009920225.1 Paracoccaceae bacterium | reverse complement strand
TGTGGCGCGATTATGCCGGGCGGGGTGTTGGATTCGGTCGGCGTGTCGACCACCTCGGCCTTGGGTGCGGTGGCGATTTCGGTGATTGGGCTGGCCAATATCGCGGGGACACTCACCGCGGGATATTTGGGCAAGCGCTATAGCAAAAAATACCTTTTGTCCGGGATTTATCTGGGCCGCACAATTATCGCGGCATGGTTCATTGCGGTTCCCATGACACCGACAACTGTGTTGGTGTTTTCCGTTCTTATGGGGTCTTTGTGGTTGGCCACGGTGCCCCTGACCAGCGGTTTGATCGCGCATATCTATGGTCTGCGCTATATGGGGACGCTTTATGGGATCGTGTTCTTTTCCCACCAATTGGGCAGCTTTATGGGCGTCTGGTTGGGTGGCAAGATGTATGACATCTATGGCAGCTATACGGTCGTGTGGTGGATCGGCGTCGGCGTGGGCGCGTTCAGCGCATTGATCCATCTGCCCGTGCGCGAACGCCCTGCGGCTGTGCCGGCCTGATCTGATTACACAGAATAGGCCAGACGCACACCGCCCCAATGACGCCCGTTCACAAAGATCGGGGCAGACACGTCTTTCATCAAGGCAAAAGTCCCGTTCCCCATATCGCGGCGATAGGCTTGCAGCAGAAAGTCGTTTGTATTTTGGCCCGCCGCCAATCCGACACGGTCATTGAAGATGCGTCGATTGCGCGAATTTGCGGTGTTCCATTCTGGATCTTCGGGGCGCTGCGGTTTTGAAAATTTGTTGTTGTGGGTGGGCAGATATCCGTTCACATCGACAGCGGCACAAAAAACAACACGGTCTGACAGCTTTAGCGCAGCTTCTTGTATCGGGAGAAGCATGCGATCCAGAAACGACAGATAGGCCGTTTCGTATTGCACCGGATTTGTGCCGTAGATTTCGACATAGTCTTTGTCAAACAAAGCATCGGCATTTATCAATCCGCGCTTAATGCCCGCTTCAAACACGGCACTGATCTGGCCTGCGATTTTCTTTACATTTTCGATATAGACCGTATCTGCGGTTTTCACATCCAGCTTTGGGGTCTGACCGGTCAGATTTTCGGAAATGCTGCGCAATTCATCCAAAGAATCTGCGACTTCTTTGATTTTGCCAACGGACAAGGTCACACCCGTCGACAGCGAGGACACCTGTGAATTGATGTGGTCGACACTCTGTGAAATATCAGCGGTATCAGAGCTGATCTCGTTTTGATTTTGAACAACCGTTGCCAAAATTTTTGGGACATTCTGGATGTGTTCGTCAATCCCTTGCGCATCCGTTTCCAGTTCATTGGCGACGACAACCGATGCAGTGGCGGTTGCGACCAAGTTTGCAATTTCGTGTGTAAGGTCTTCTAATGAATTTGTGATTTGGATCGTTGAGGTTGCTGTATATTCCGAAAGCGATTTGAATTCGCTTGCGACCACTCGAAAGCCTTGTCCGCTTTCACCGGCGCGGGCGGCCTCGACCGCAGCATTCAACGATAACAGAGACGCCCGTTCGGCAATCGTGTCGATCTCAAGCGAGATTTTTTGCACCAATGACAGCTTTTCTTGGACCGAGGTTAATCGCGTCCCCATTTCCAGAACATCGGCGGCCAATGAATTCGCCTTGCTCAGGATTTTGGTAAGCGTTTCTGCGCTTTCGCGTGAGGACGATGCCGCGCGTCTGGCAACATCTTTGCTGGCGTCACTTTTTTCGATGGTCCGTCGGCTTTGTCCTGCAATATCTGCGATATGCGCCGAAATTCGTTCAAGCGTTTCTGCTTGGGTTGCCAAGGTTGCGCTGGTGTCTTCTGCGCTTCCTGACGCGCCGGCAAGCTTTACACTCATGGTGCCAATTTTTTGGGCGATGTCTTGCAATGTATGCATTTTGTTTGATTTCAAATTGAAACTTAAAAACTTCATCACTTGTCCTGTTCTTGCCCATCAGAACAGGGAACGACGCAACGCTCAAATTTTGCAGTCCATCGACGCAAAAAGTTTAAAATTTAATCAGAAATAGCGCGTATAAGTTTTTGATCCAACACACGCAACACAGTGCGCAGATCATGACCGCGTTTTAGAATGCGGCCGTCCATGGCGATTACGCTGTATTCACCTTGTCGATTGCGCAGTTTGGGATGCTTTTCGATACGGTAGAGCGGCTGTTCCGCAGTCCGTCGAAACACAGAAAAAATAGCACAGTCCTTGAGCGATGAAATGCCGTAATCGCGCCATTCCCCGGCTGCGACCATCCGACCATACAGCGCAAGGATCAGGTTCAACTCTGTGCGTTGGAACATGACGCCTTGTTCGGTGGGGGTCTGAGGAAAGGATGCATAGCTGTTCATACAAAAAGAGTTGCGCGGATTGGTTGGAAAATCAAGTCAATTCACAATGCGCTTTCCACAATAAAAAACGCCCCGCACTGTGCGGGGCGTCGAGAGTGTGATGGGTAACTGGATTAATCCAATTCTTCCGGTAGCACCAAGTTCAAGATGATCGCCAGCGCCGCAGAAGGCAGCAGGCCAGATGTCATCAAAATCTTGGCTGTCGCTGGCAAATGCTGCAGCGCTTGTGGTTCCAGCTGAAGACCTAGGCCAATGGACAGGGAAATCGCAAAGATCACCATGTTGCGTCTGCTCCATTTCACATCGGACAGCATGTTCACGCCTGACGCACAGACCATGCCAAACATCACGATGACACCGCCGCCCAATACGTTGATTGGAACAGTATTGATCACCGCACCGATTTTCGGAATGAAACCACAGATGATTAGGAAAATCGCACCGATTGTGACGACGTGGCGGCTCATGACGCCTGTCATTGCAACCAGACCTACGTTTTGGCTGAAGGATGTGTTGGGAAGACCCCCAAAGATACCGGCGATAGATGTTCCAAGACCGTCTGCGAATGTTGCGCCCGCAACCTCTTTGTCGGTTGCTTCACGGCCTGCACCACCTTTTGTGATCCCTGACGTGTCACCGACTGTTTCAATCGCCGAGACGATGGCCATGAAACACATGCCAATCACGATGGCAGCATTGAACTCAAACCCGTATTTAAAGGGCATGGGTGCTGCGAATGTCGCCGCTCTGCCGATATTGCCAAAGTTGACTTGACCCATCATATACGCCACGACATAGCCCGCGATGATACCGATCAAGACGGCCGCAACGGACATAAAGCCACGGGTAAAGAACTTAATCGCCAAGGTCACGACGACAACGACCAATGCAGGTGTCCACATCGCCAACGATCCAAAGACGGGTTTGCCCATGTTTGGCACACCGCCTGCGGCGTATTGGATGCCCACTTTGACCAAGGCCAAACCAATCATCAACACGATCAAACCTGTCACCAACGGGGGCAGGGCGAACCGAATGCGACCGATAAAGAAACCAAGGAGGAAGTGGAAAATACCCCCTAAAAATACGCCGGTCATCAAACCGCCAAGGCCCGCAGTGCCCAATCCCGCAACCGCAGGGATCATCACCGGAACAAAGGCAAACGACGTCCCCTGTACGATCGGAAGACGCGCGCCAACAGGGCCCATACCGATTGTTTGGAATAAGGTTGCGATACCTGCAAACAGCATCGACATTTGGATCATATAGGTCATGTCAGGGAACCCCAACGCGCCTTGATCTGATCCGAAGCCTATGCCCGCTGCGCCCGCAACGATGATTGCTGGCGTCACGTTCGAAACGAACATCGCCAGAACGTGTTGAATGCCCAATGGGATCGCTTGACCCATCGGGGGTAAATAGTTCGGGTCCCGAAGCTGTTCGGGTGTCCCTATTGAAGTATCAGCCATTTTATCTCTCCCTTTTGACTGTTGTGCCCGCTTCTTTCAGAGCGGTTATATCTATTGTGCCACCACTACATATGGTTGGTCAAAGAAAAACTCTTCCAAGTTGTTGCCATCCCCAATTCGGTCCACGACCGCAAAGAGGCCCGGTTCATGCAAAGGTGTCAAAACCCCATGCCATGTACCGCGATGAAAATTGATCCCTTGGCCCGCTTCCGTGACAAAGGCGCGCGGCGTTCCGGGGCGATCCCCAACATCGGGGGCGACGATCACCAGAAACGGAACGAATGCCATCGGTATGAAAGCCTGTGATCCCAAAGGGTGCCGTTCCACCAAGGTCAGCTCATAGGGCAGGGTCCGAGTTTCCGCATTGAAAACGCTGATACCCGCGTGACCGTCACCAAAATCCATATTGGCGCGATCATGATATCGCCCACATTTCCCCATGTTGATGATCTTGTCAGGTGTGCCCGAGGCATCAAAAACATCGCCAAAGGGCGCAAAGGCCTGTGCCGACATGGGTTCGATGATGATCTGCGTCATGGCAAAATGTCCATCAACCGAAATTCTGCGATGCGTTCAACTTGTTTGCAGGCCTCGGCAAATTCGGTATCGGTATCATTGCCAATGCGACGCTCAAAAGCGGCCATGATCGATGCTTTGGTGTGATCGCGCACTGCGATGATAAAGGGAAAGCCATGCTTTTCCACATAGGCCGTGTTTTGACGCGTAAAGGTTTCGCGTTCGTGATCGGTCAAGGCATTCAATCCTGCAGAGGCTTGTTCAGACGTAGATTCGGCTGTCAATCGTTTGGCCTGTGCCAACTTGCCCGCCAAATCGGGGTGGGCGCGCAAAACGCCCATGCGATGATCCGCGCTTGCCGATCGAAACACACGGCAAAGCGCATTGTGCAATCCGCGCGCTGTGTCATGCGCTGGCCCCAATTCCAAATCAAACGCACCTTCGGCAATCCACGCAGAATGTTCAAAGATCCCACCATAGAGGCTCACAAACCGATCCCGTTCCATCTGTGACGGGCGTTCATACCGTTTTGGCGGATGG
>RGAJ01000175.1 GCA_009920225.1 Paracoccaceae bacterium | reverse complement strand
CCGCAAAAGCGAAACATCATGCTTGGCGTGACACTGTTCATCTTGTTCGCGCTTTATATTTCGTTGATCAACGAAGCGGGTACAAAAATCACCATCTTCAATTCGATTGACCTGTTTGATGTCGATGGCGGATTGCTGACGGTCTTTGTGTCGGTGGTCTTTGTCAACTCGCCCACTGTGTTTCGGATCGTGCGCGGTTTGGCGATGGATATCAAAACACGTGATTATGTGGCCGCCGCACAAACACGCGGCGAAGGCACATGGTACATCATGCTGTGGGAAATCTTGCCGAATGCGCGTGGCCCGTTGATTGTGGATTTCTGTTTGCGGATTGGCTACACCACCATTTTGCTGGGAACCTTGGGCTTTTTCGGTCTTGGCCTTGCGCCAGAAGATCCCAACTGGGGTGCGACTATCAACGAAGGACGCAAATTGCTGTCCATCTATCCTCACCCTGCTCTTCCGCCATCCTTTGCGCTTTTGTCGCTTGTTTTGGGTCTGAACCTATTGGCAGACGGCCTGCGTGAAGAAAGCTTGAAAGATTAATCATTGGGCGGGATCACCCGCCCTGTCCCCTCTGCCCTAATGGGAGAAGACAATGACAAAATTAGACTATGATGGACCGATCCTTGAAATCGATAACCTGTCAATTTCTTTTTTTACCCGCTTGCGCGAAATCCCCGCCGTGATGGATTTTTCCGTCACCGTCCAACCCGGCGAAGCCGTTGGATTGGTGGGCGAATCTGGCTGCGGTAAATCCACGGTCGCCTTGGGCGTCATGCAAGATTTGGGCGTGAACGGCCGCATCGTAGGCGGATCGATCAAGTTCAAAGGTCGTAACCTGAACGACATGTCAGACGAAGAATTGCGCGACATCCGTGGCAATGAAATCGCCATGATCTACCAAGAACCGATGGCGTCGTTGAACCCCGCAATGAAAATCGGCCGTCAGTTGATGGAAGTGCCGATGATCCACGAAGGCGTATCCGAAGAGGTCGCCTATCAACGTGCGCTTGAGGTGGTCACAGACGTGAAACTTCCGGATCCAGAACGGATTTTGAAATCCTATCCGCATCAGCTGTCTGGTGGCCAACAACAGCGCATCGTGATCGCGATGGCGTTGATGTCGAAACCTGCGCTGTTGATTTTGGACGAACCAACAACCGCACTTGACGTGACGGTTGAGGCCGCAGTGGTCGCATTGGTCAAAGATTTGGGCAAAAAATACGGCACATCCATGCTGTTTATTTCGCACAATCTTGGCCTCGTTTTGGAAACCTGCGACCGAATTTGTGTGATGTATTCGGGCGAAGCGGTGGAAACCGGATCAATCAAAGACGTCTTTGACAAGATGCAGCACCCCTATACCCAAGCCCTGTTTCGGTCGATCCCGCTGCCAGGCGCTGATAAAAACGCCCGCCCTTTGGTTGCCATTCCGGGCAATTTTCCGTTGCCGCACGAACGGCCGCAGGGCTGTAACTTTGGCCCGCGCTGCGATTATTTCCAAGAGGGTCTTTGCACTGCCTCGGACATCTCGATGCGGGTGATCGAGGGCGATGATCGGCATATGACCCGCTGTGCGCGGTTCAAAGATATCGATTGGAACGCCCCAATCGCTGCCGCGTCAACCAATGAGCGGTCCGAACCGGGCCGCGTGGTGTTAAAGATCGACAATCTCAGAAAATATTATGAGGTTGCCGCAAACGCATTGTTCGGCGGATCAGGTCCGAAAAAGGTTGTGAAAGCCAATGAAACACTGTCGTTTGAGGCGCGTGAAAGCGAAACCTTGGCGATTGTTGGGGAATCGGGCTGTGGTAAATCCACATTCGCAAAGGTCCTGATGGGGTTGGAAACCGCCACCGATGGGCAGATCCTGTTGGACGGCAAAAATATCGAAAGCACCCCCATTGAATCGCGCGACACGAAAACGGTGGCCGATGTACAAATGGTGTTCCAAAACCCGTTTGATACGTTGAACCCATCGATGACCGTGGGTCGCCAGATTATCCGCGCGCTTGAGATTTTCAAATACGGATCCAGCGACCAAGAACGCAAGGACCGCATGTTGCAATTGCTCGATCTGGTAAAACTGCCACGTGCCTTCGCTGATCGCATGCCGCGCCAATTGTCGGGCGGTCAGAAACAGCGCGTCGGTATCGCGCGTGCCTTTTCTGGTGGTGCGCGGATCGTTGTGGCCGACGAACCTGTGTCTGCGCTTGACGTATCGGTTCAGGCGGCGGTTACCGACCTTTTGATGGAAATCCAACGCAAGGAAAAAACCACGCTTTTGTTCATCAGCCACGATCTTTCCATCGTGCGTTATCTGTCCGATCGCGTGATGGTGATGTATCTGGGCCATGTTGTCGAATTGGGCACAACGGACCAAGTGTTCGCGCCGCCCTATCACCCCCCAATCGCGGACACATCCATCGAAAAAGAACATATCGTTTTAGAAGGCGATATTCCATCCGCCATGAACCCACCATCAGGCTGTCCATTCCAAACACGGTGCCGTTGGAAATCCAAAGTTGCGGGTGGCCTGTGCGAACGCGAGGTGCCACCTGTGCGGATCATGGCAGAGGGACATCAGATCAAATGTCACCTCGATCAATCCGATTTGGACAGCATGCGCCCCGTGATCAAAATCGCGGCCGAGTAATGTAATAGGTACATTTTGTTCCTTGATTGACCCAATCTTTGGGGCCAAAACTGGCCCCAAAGAAGGATAGATACATGTCACGTTTTGCTCCGCTTCCCAAGCCGCCCTATTATGCGGTTATGTTTTCCAGCCAAAAGTCAGAAAACTCACAAGGGTATGATGACATGGCCAAACTCATGGTTGAATTGGCTGAAACGATGAACGGCTATATTGGCCATGAAAGCAGCCGCGATCAAACGGGGTTCGGTATAACGATCAGCTATTGGCACAGCGAAGACGCGATCAAAGCGTGGCATACGAATGCAAAACATCAAATCGCGCAAAAACTGGGCAAAGAACGGTGGTATGATCACTACGTCGTGCGGGTGGCCAAGGTCGAACGCCAGTACGACGGCCCCTAACGCAAGATACGTCGAACGTAATTTTGGGTTTCTTTGTAGGGCGGAACGCCATTGTATTTCGCGACAGCCTCGGGCCCTGCATTATACGCGGCCAAGGCTAACCGCCAATTTCGAAAACGCTTATACTGTTGTGACAGATACCGCGCACCCCCATCAAGGTTTTGGCGCACATCATGCGGATCAACCCCCAAATAGCGCGCAGTGTCTGGCATCAGTTGGGTCAAACCAATGGCCCCTTTGTGTGACAGTGCTTTTGGGTTCCATCCGCTTTCTTGTTGGATCAAACGCAAAAACAAATCAACGGGTACGCCGTTTTTTTGCGCCATCATCTTGGCCAATTCCACATGTTTGCCATCTGCATTGGGGCGATAAATGTCATCATCGGCCAAGCCTGGTATATAAACAGGATCACGCGAGAGCGAAATTTCAGATCCCGTCGAATTGCGACGCTCAATCACCTTGAATTTCGACGAATAGGATGACCCCCGCAGGGATGTTTCCGCATATGCTGGACCAACGGGCGTCAATATTGCCACGGCAACGCAAGAATAAATGAATTGTATCAGCTTAACCATGCGTTGAAACTAAGGATTTATTTTCGCCAATCAAGCACTTGATGACTGGCGGGCGGAAAATTGCGCGCTTTTTATGAAAGTTTAACCTTTTATTCATTGCGCAGGAGTGATGTAAACTAATCCTATAGCAAGAGATTCGACAGGAGAGCGTAATGGCAGGATCCGTAAACAAGGTTATTTTGATCGGCAATTTGGGCCGCGATCCCGAAGTTCGCAATTTCCCAAATGGTGGCAAGGTGTGTAACCTGCGCATTGCGACATCCGAAAACTGGAAAGACCGCAACACGGGCGAACGCAAGGAACGCACAGAATGGCATTCTGTCGCGATTTTTTCCGAACCCTTGGTACGCGTCGCTGAACAATACCTGCGCAAAGGATCCAAGGTCTATATCGAGGGCCAATTGGAAACCCGCAAATGGCAGGACCAATCTGGTGCGGACCGGTATTCAACCGAGGTCGTTTTGCGCCCCTATACATCCACATTGACAATGCTAGACGGACGCGGCGAAGGCGGCGGCAATTCAGGCGGTGGTGGTTACGGCGGGCCGTCTGATGGCGGATACGACAATGGACCAAGCGATGGTGGTTTTGGTGGACCGTCAGGCGGCGGTGGATCATCGCGCGATTTCGACGACGAAATTCCATTCTAATAAAAAACGGGCCCAAGGGCCCGTTTTTTTATCCAAGATAATCAGATCGTTGCAGGCTGTATTTCGCCATTTTTTCGTTCAAGGTTCTGCGCGGCAAACACAGTTCATCCATCACCTTGGCAATTGACCCTTTGTGGCGGCGCATTGTGTTGTCGATCAACATTTTTTCAAACGCCTCTACATATTCTTTCAAGGGTTTGCCTTCGGACGTGACAACGGTCGTCATGCTGTCTTCGTCGCTCATCAAAAGCGACGAAATCGTGCCTTGGCCGCGCCGCGCTTGCAGCACAGTTTGTTCGGCAACATTCATCAACTGACGCACATTTCCCGGCCATGGGGCTTGAAGCAATTGCGCCGCATCTTGGGCGGAAATCACAGGGCTGTCGCATCCATAGTCATCCGCGTAGGCATCACACAATCGGTTAAACATGTCCAAAATGTCATCCCCCCGCTTGCGCAAAGGCGGCACTGTGATCTTGGCAGAATTGAGCCGGAAAAACAGATCAGGACGCAGCACATCTGCCGCAGCTTGGCCCGGTTCGTGATTGTTACAGATCGCAATAATGCGCGTTTCTGGCGGTTGGCCCAGATCATCGATATAGCT
>RGAJ01000174.1 GCA_009920225.1 Paracoccaceae bacterium | reverse complement strand
TCGATCAAACGTTATCGGGCGATCGCCTTGCTGTCATCTAAATCATTGCATTGGTTGGCAGTGCCAGCCCAACGCGTGTTGCGCCGTAAATGTTCGACGCGTGATCGTATTCAAAAAGCGCATGTGTTGACAGACTGGACATGTCATGATGGAACCGTTGAATGGGGCTGTCCGCATAAAAGCTGCCTGATCCGACGCAGCGCGCCAATTCGTCAATAATGTCATAGCATTTCTTGACAACATGCGCAGTGACCGCCCGAATTCCAGCGTGCCGTTCGCGTGACGGCGTATCGTTGTTTTTGACTTGATCCCAAAGATCCTGGATATGGCCTTCCCATAGGCGGATGGTGGCATCCAACTCCATCGCCAAACGTGCCACCCGGATTTTTTGCGACATCAAACCTTGTTGTTTGTCGCCTGAATATGCACCGACTTTGACTTTCATCACCTCGGTCACAATTTCCAACAAAGCTTCGGCAGCGCCGACAACTGGGCCAGCACAGGCCATCACCATATAGCTCAGCAGTGGCATGCGCCAAATTGCACCTGTGTTGTGAGCCAATCCTTTGGCCCGCGTTTCGCGCATGTCTTCGACCAGAATGGATCGGTAGGATGGTACGAATGCATTTTCCAAGATGACATCATGTCTGCCCGTTGCTTTCATCGCAACGACGTCCCGCGTCTGCAAAACTGTCATGGTGGCAACGGGCACATAAAAACGACGCATCTGCGTTGTTCCATCGGTCATTTTGGTGGGTGCTGTGATCAACATCCTATCGCTATGCTGAATGCCTGTTGCATAGCCCCAACGACCGGAAATCATATAGCCGTCTTTAATCTGTTCTGCAGAGCCATTTGGCATCACCTGTTCTGGCGCCATTGTGTAGCCATCAGTGCCCCACACTTCGTCTTGGGCTTTCAATGGAAAATGGCCAAATTGAAAATTGTGGTAAATTAAAAATCCCATGCATCATGGGGTTGAGGAACACCCCGTCCCAATATGCGAAAAATTTGGGGTATATCGGGATCGGGCAATTCCAACCCGCTATAGCGTTTTGGGACCACCGCGCGAAAGGCATCCACTGCACGCAAGCTATCGATCGTTTCTTGATGCAGGCGACCTGCGGTTTCGGCCGCCGGTGCGCGGTCACGCAATTGTGGAACCATATCCTGCAGAGCTTGGAACAGCGCGTCGCCCTCTTGTGTGGCATCCTACATATTAGGAAGCGCGGTTGGATCGATGATAAAATTCATGGCTATTCCCGGGGGTTAGATTTCCAATACAAGCGTTTTTGTAAAAGATCGCGAACAACATACGGTAATTTTTGTGTTTGAGGCTTTTTCTAAATCGGTTTGCACAAGATCACGATGATCTGGCTTGCCCTCGATTACAGGTGTTAGGCAGGTGCCACAGACGCCTGATTGACAAGACACAGCAACATCAACGCCATGTGCGGCCAATTGATCCGCGATTGTCTGATCATGGGCAACAGTAAACTGCAGATTTGATTTGGTTGCGATCACTTGGAACGGTGCACCCTTGGTATCAATTTCTGCGCCAAATCGTTCCAGATGGATTTGGCCCGGTGATAGCCCTTGGTTTTGGGCCATTTCCATAACAAAATCCATAAAGCCATTCGGCCCGCATACATAAACATGTGCGCTATGCGAGGCCGCGCTGAGGACGGTCGCTAGATCAAGGCGTTGCCCTGCCGGCCCATCGTCGCAATGGACGACCACGCGATCACCAAATTCAGCCAGTTGATCGCGAAACGCGACGCTGTCGCGGCTGCGTACGCAATAATGCAATGTCCAAGCACGATCAATGTGGGTCAAGCGATGCGCCATGGCCAACATCGGTGTGATCCCAATCCCGCCTGCAAACAAAAGGGTTTGTTCAGCCTGTTCATTTAGGGGGAAATGATTGCGCGGGACGCCGATGCGCAGGGTTTGACCAATCTCAAAGGTTTCATGCACTGCCTGTGAGCCACCACGTGATTTTGGATCGCGCAATATTCCCAGGTGATAGGTGGCCGCGCGCGGATCGCCCGTAAGGGAATATTGCCGCACCAATCCAGACCGGATCAGTACATCCACATGCGCACCTGCATCCCATCTGGGCAACGGCGTATCCGTCAAGGCGGAAAGTTCAATGCCCATAATATCTTTTGCGACGAAATGTTTACGCGTAATTTGAACGTCTAGCCACTTGTGCTGGGGTGTCTGATCGACAGGGGTAGAGTGTAATACATCGCTGCTTAATGTCACGCGCACGGGTAATTTAGCATAGGCGCGGATCGAATTGTTATAGGCAACCTCGGGCGTGCCAACGATTTCAAACCGATCTACACGAAGACGCAAAGCCTTGAGCAATGACACGATTTCCAGCCGCGCAAGATGCATGCCCATGCACATGTGCACACCTTGTCCAAACCCAACATGGTCATGCACATCGCGCGTGACATCAAACCGATCGGGGTCTGCAAACTTTGCCGGATCGCGGTTGGCCGACGCATAGATGACCAAAACTCGGGTTCCCTGTTCTAGCTTGTGACCTGCAATTTCGCTGTACTCATTCACAAAACGTGTAAACGCACGAATGGGCGTCGCCATCCGCACTGCCTCTTCAACCGCATTTGGGATCAAGGTTGCGTCATTTCGGATTTTTGTCCATTGATCAGGATGGTCTGCAAAAAACTTTAAGATTTGCCCGCTTGTCGAAATCGTGGTGTCTAAAGATGGGTTAATATAGTCGCGCATCAACTGCGCACATGTTTGCGGGCTTATGCCGCGTTCCGGCCCCACCTCAAAAATGCGCTTGGCCCAGCCCCCACTTTTTAACTTTTCGGGACGCCCGTATTCCAACAAAAAGTCACGCAGGTTTTTTAGGTCATGAAACGCTTGATCTGTCCGGGCGTTTTCGGTGCCAAATAGGTTGAACGTTGCCGAGGCCCACCGCAGCATTTGATCGGTACTGACCGCTTGCGGCAGGCCGACCAATTCGGCGACGATCGTCACGGGTAAGAATTGTGCAAAGTCTTTAATCGCATCGAAAGTACTACGTTTGCACAGCGTGTCCACCAATCCATCAGCCGCGGTTTCGATGCGTTCCGTTATCTCTGCCAAGGCCCCCGGTAACAGCGGTTCCGATGTCACAGATCGCGTCAGATCATGTTGGGGCGGATCGGAATTTAAGGTTGAACCAACCAAGATGTCATTGACCCTTTGGATCGGCGAGACACCCTTTGAGCTGATGTACCTAAGTGGCTGGCGCAAAACCTCTGACACTTCTTTGTAGCAGGGCAGCGCGTAAAGATCGTTTTTTGATAAATAAACGACCGGCCCCATCGCGCGCAGTTGTTCATAAAACGGATAGGGGTCGCGGATGACTTCATCCGAATAAAAATCAATGTCACAAACAGGGAGTGTCATTTGGGTATTGCCCTATCCATTGCAATCATGCTGTCCAATCCTAACCGGTCGCTTAGGCCAAAGGCACCAATTCCGCCGTCAATTGGAATATCCACGCCCTTTAACCAATGCGCCTGCGGTGAAAGCGCAAAGGCGGCAACCTGCGCCACTTCTTCTGCGCGGCCAGGTCGACCGGCGCGCGCGATGTTTTGCGCCATGACATCGCCAAATGCACGTTTGAAGTCATCAAAGATACCCGTCGAAATGCCACCAGGTGACAGGGACACAGCGCGCAGGTCGCGCGCCAAAAGCAGTTCTGTGATCGCTATGGTCCATAATAACATCGCTTCTTTGGACAGGTTGTAACATCGCGTGGCATTTATGCCTTCGGCGGTAATGAAAGCGCCAAGGGTATCGCGGTCGGTTAGTGCTGTGAACCGTTTGATCTGATCGACATTTTGCGGCCACCCGTGCCCCGCGCGACTGGCCATGTTCACGATCGCACTTTGTGGTCTTAGGTAATCAAGCATTAAATTGGTGAACATGCGTTGTCCCAGAAAATTGATTTGCAGGATGTGCTGTTCCGCCCCGTCACGCGGTGGAATGCCCGCATTGTTGCACAGACCATCGATTTGTTCGTCCACTTGGGCAGCTGCCGCGCAAATGTGTGCGGGGTCGTATAAATCAATTGGGATAAAACGATCCACCTGTGCTGTTGCGCCTGGCAGGTCAAAGCCAATTACACGATGGCCTTTCGCGCGCAGTATTTTCGCCAATTCTGCGCCAATTCCACTTGCAACGCCTGTGATGGCATAGGTCATAGATTTTGTCATGCTACGACTCCCTTCTGGGGTACCATATCAGCATATGCGATTACAAATAGGATTGAAAAATTCATTGCGATAACCTACCGTAATCGAATGAAGCTGCAACATGTCGAAGTTCTGATTGCAATCGCGGATGCGGGGTCCCTAAGGGGGGCAGCAGAGCGTTTGGGGAAATCGCAACCGGCCTTGACCAAAATCTTGCGCCAAGTCGAAGAAAATCTGGGAGAGGCCGTTTTCCATCGATCCTCTGGGGGCGTTTCTTTAACGGCCCTCGGCGAACGTATCCTAAGCCGGTGTCGCAGCTTGCACAGCGAAATCAACCGCTTGAATGACGAAGTGCGTCAATTGCGCGGCGAACACACTGGTGAGCTGCATGTTTGCGTGTCACCCCTGGCTGCCATCAAAATCATCCCGCGCGCACTTGAGGTTTTCCATAAGACCTATCCAAATGTGCGTGTGCATTTGTCCAGCGGGTTGTTCCCCAATGCCCTCAAACCGCTGCGTGAGGGGCGTATTGATTTGTTGCTGGGGCCAACCCCACTGGATGGTGTGCCGCGCGACGTAAGTGTTGAAAAATTAATGGAAACACCCGTCATTGTCATAACCAGCACGACGTCGCGCTATCGCAGCGTAAGGCGATTGGCGGATTTGGCAAATGCACCTTGGATTGTGATCGGGGCGTC
>RGAJ01000173.1 GCA_009920225.1 Paracoccaceae bacterium | reverse complement strand
CCTGCTTTGACCATTTTCATGCCGTTGTAGTTGATCGGATTGTGCGATGCGGTGACCTCGATCCCGCCGTCGCATCCGAAATGCGTGGTAGCGAAATACATCTCTTCGGTGCCAGACAGCCCAAGGGTCAATACCTCGACCCCTTCGTCCATCAATCCGCGTGAGACCGCATCACATAGCGCGGGCGAGGTTTCACGCGCATCGAACCCGACGACAACCTTTTTCGCGGATAAGGATTTCGCAAAGGCGCGGCCAATATCGTAACAAATGTCTTCATCGATATTCACGCCCAATTCGCCCCGAATATCATATGCTTTGAAACAGGAAAAATCTTTCATCAAACACTCCAACCATTTTTGTTTCTTATGTGCCGCAAATTGAGGCCAAGGAAAAGGGGGAAGAGAAATCAAATGAAATTAGATAAATTCTGTGGCATGGGACTTTTCTGATCGGTGAATTCCTGATTTAACAGGCGCAACGTTTCAATAAGGATTTGAACATGAAAATCGGAAACCGTGAAATTTCTGCCAACCACCCCCCTTTGGTGATTGCGGAAATTGGTATCAATCATGGCGGCGATCTTGAGGTCGCGAAAAATATGGTTCGTCTCGCGGCGGCGGCGGGGTGCGAATGTGTGAAGCACCAAACGCATATCGTCGAAGACGAAATGACGGATGAGGCCAAATCTATTTTCCCCCCAAATGCCGATGTGTCGATTTGGGACGTGATGGCGCAATGTGCCCTGTCACAAGAGGACGAAGCAGAGCTGAAGCGATATACCGAAGACCTAGGCCTGATCTGGATTTCAACGCCGTTTTCGCGCGCTGCTGCGGATTTTTTGGAAACGTTGGATGTCCCTGCCTACAAGATCGGTTCGGGCGAAGCAGATAACTTGCCGCTCATTCGCCATATCGCGAAAAAGGGCAAGCCTGTGATCATGTCAACGGGCATGCAAACCATCGACACGATCCGCGCGAGCGTTCAGATTCTGGAAGATGCGGGCATCGAATATGCGCTGTTGGAATGCACGAACCTCTATCCATCGCCCCCCGAAATTGTCAGCTTGCAGGGTGTTACAGATTTGAAAAATGCGTTCCCCAATGCGGTTGTCGGGTTCTCAGACCATTCGATTGGTCCGGAAATGGCTTTGGCATCGGTCGCGCTGGGCGCGTCGATTTTGGAACGTCACTATACGGACACGCGGTATCGCAAAGGCCCTGATATTTCGTGTTCGATGGATCCTGCGGAGCTGCGGTTCTTGGTGGATCGCTCACGCGAAATCCACACGGCCCTGATGAACCCGAAACAGCGCACCGCACCAGAAGAGGACGTGTATCGCTTTGCCCGTGCATCCGTGGTGGCGGATTTGGATTTGCCAGCAGGACACACCATCGCGGAAGCTGATATTTGGGCCCGTCGTCCAGGATCAGGCGATATCGCAGGCTATGACTTTGACAAAGTTGTGGGAAAAACGTTGAAGGTTGCGGTGACGCGGAACCAACAATTGAAATGGTCCGATTTCGAATAAATCGGGATCAGACACCCACAAACGCACGCATATGAAATCGTGCCTGTTCTGGATGACGTTTTAACGTATAGGGGCAGGCACGACGCGCACTGCACCCGTTTTGCAAATTGTCGCGCCCATCAGGGGACAGGACATGCGCCTTGCACCGCTCTACCGCATAGGTTTTGCCATCGAACGCCTGAACAGGGCAGGTGGTCAGACAGGGCGCATCGCATCCCACGCAAGGTGAGGATGTCGGTGCAGGCATATCATCAATCACATGATCAAATCCCAATGCCCCGCGAAATGCGATCAACAACCCTGCCTGCCGTTCGACCAAGAGTTGGATCGGCGACTGATGCACTTGACCCGTTTGTAGTGCCCATTGAAAAAAGGGCTGATAGGGCGGACCACCAAAGGGGAAAAAGACCTGCGCGTCCAAATCTTGGGCAAGCCGTGATATCACGCGCGTTGACCAACGATCCATCGGATGGGGGCGTTCATCCAAATATTCGGGTGATTTGGAAAACACGTCCCAAAACGCAGGTTCATCCGCCGCCAAAAGCACGATTGTCCGCGCAGGCTGATCATCCTGTGGACGCAGCCCCCCGATGGGGCGCAGCCCAAGCGGTCCGACGCGTTCGCATAGATCATCCCATGTCATTTGCGACGAAACGGCAACCAAAGCGTCCATCCGAATTTGGTCGGGCGGTCGTCTTGCCATTCTAACCCGATATCCATCGCATCATGCCCCATCGCAGGTTGGGCAATATAGGTGCCAAACATCCGGTCCCAGATTGACAGGGCAAAGCCATAGTTGCTGTCATGTTCCGCGCGATGCACCGAATGATGCACGCGGTGCATGTCGGGCGTGACCAGAACCAGACGTAGACTGTGATCCAGCCAAAGGGGCAGTTTTATGTTGGCGTGATTGAACATCGCTGATCCGTTTAGCAAAATTTCAAACAGGACGATCGCGACAGCCGAAGGGCCCATGACATAGACCAACCCAATCTTGATCCCCATAGACAGCGCGATTTCCAACGGGTGAAAGCGGATTGCCGTCGTGACATCCAAATCACGATCCGAATGATGCACACGGTGTAACCTCCACAAGAGCGGAACCTTGTGTGTGATCAAGTGTTGAAACCAGATCGCAAAATCGAAAAAGAGGATGGCAATACCGACTTCGGCCCATGCTGGAAAATCAAGGCCATTCAAGAGGCCAATACCGTTTTGTCCTGCGTCAATCGCCGCCCCCACGGCCAAGAGGGGCAGGGCAATGCTCATCAATCGTGTGATGAGTGTATTTGCAATCGACATGCCCCAATTTGTGATCCATCGCCGTCCACGACCCGCGGTCAGCGGGCGGCGGGGGGCAAGGGTTTCAATCGCGGCAAACAGCACAAAGAGACCAAAGAAAACGCTCAGTCGAATGATATTTTCGTTTTCCATGGTCTGACCCTTTTATCCTAAACGAATGATAGACCCTGCACCGTGTTCGGTGAAAAGCTCTAACAAACAGGCGTTTGGCGCCCGACCATCCAAAATAACAACAGCGCGCACGCCGCCTTCTAATGCGTCGAGCGCGGTTTCGGTTTTGGGGATCATCCCGCCTGCGATGGTGCCATCGGCAGTCATATCGCGAATTTGCGTGGCGCTGAGTTCGGTCAATACCTCGCCCGCGCCGTTCTTTACGCCGCTGACATCGGTCAACAACAACAGGCGATCTGCCTTGAGTGCCGCAGCAATTGCACCTGCAGCGGTGTCACCATTGATATTAAACGTTTCACCATTTTCACCTGCACCCAAAGGCGCGATGACAGGGATCAGGCCATTTTCAAACAAGGTACGAATAACATCTGGTTTGACATCCGACGGTGTGCCCACCAATCCCAAATCTGGGTTGGTTTGCGTACAGGTGATCAAATTCGCGTCTTTCCCCGATAATCCCACGGCGCGGCCACCTTGACGGTTAATCGCCTGAACAATGCGCTTGTTCACGGTGCCAGACAAAACCATTTCCACAACTTCCATGGTTTTATCGTCCGTCACACGTTTGCCGTTCACAAATTCGGATTTGATTTCAAGCTTGTCCAAAAGCGCGTTGATCATCGGACCACCGCCGTGAACGATCACGGGGTTAATACCGACTTGGCGCATCAAAACGACGTCGCGGGCAAAGCTTTCCATACCTTCGTCACTGCCCATGGCGTGACCGCCAAGTTTGATGACGATGATGGCCCCGCTGTAGCGCTGTAAATAGGGCAACGCCTGTGAAAGCGTACGGGCTGTGGCAATCCAATCGCGGTTCATGTCTTGTTTCTTCATAGTTGAAATCTCAAAGTTGCGCGTCTTTTGTGCGCGATTTGTGGCGGCGGCGCAAGCAATCTATATCAAAGTTGCGATTGTTGCGCGCAGGGTTTCCAAACCCCACCCTTTTTCCGATGAGGTGACGATAATTTCTGGATAAGCAGCAGGGTGTTTTGACAAGGCACCGCGCACCTGCGCGAGGATCGCATCACGCTCTGCTTCTTTTACTTTATCTGCTTTGGTCATGACGCATTGGAATGTCACGGCCGCGCTATCAAGCAGCTTCAAGATCTCTTCGTCCACTTTTTTGATGCCGTGACGATGATCGATCAGCACAAAAGCGCGGCGCAAAGATTGGCGGCCAGACAGATATTGTTTCAACAGTTTTTGCCATTTTTCCACGATGGCCACAGGCGCATTCGCGAACCCATAACCTGGCAAATCCACCAAATAGTGGCTGTCTGCCGCTGTGAAAAAGTTGATTTCTTGCGTTCGGCCGGGCGTATTTGAGGCACGTGCCAAATTCTTGCGCCCTGTCAATGCGTTGATCAGGCTGGATTTTCCGACGTTGGACCGGCCTGCAAAACAGACCTCAAGCCGATCTGCAGGGGGCAGGCCAGACATCGCGACGACGCCCTTGACGAATTCGGTTTCGCCCGCGAACAAAAGCCGCCCCTTTTCACGGGTGATGTCATCGGGTTCGTCGACGATGGGAAAGGGTAGGTTCATGTGATCACCTCAACAGGATCGTTTTCGCGGATGTTGCCCGAAGATCGGGCGACGGCATAGACAGTAAAATTTTGATGCCCCATCGCGTTCAATGCGCTTAATGTGTCGGCATCGCGTTCCCCTGTCGCAGGGTTGGCGGTGGTGGCAAGACAGCGTTTGACGGGTTCTTTGATGTCAAAGATGACATCGCCAATCCGAATAGATTGACCGATCCAATCGAATTCGGCCCAAGGCGCGGCTCCATCCAGCCAGAGGTTCGTGCGCCACCGCAGGTGGGACAGCGACAGCCCCATGCGCTGCTCCAAATCACGATGAGACGCCAAATTACCAATCGAAATCGACGGGTAATCTGTATCAGTCATTCCGCGTGCGCGGGCAGAA
>RGAJ01000172.1 GCA_009920225.1 Paracoccaceae bacterium | reverse complement strand
GTTCAATGCGGCCGCGAAATCACGAAGTTTCATATTGATCATCCCCAACCCTGCAATGGCCCCAAAATGCCGGGGTTCGCGGATCAGCACCTGGTATATGTCAGCCTCGGAGCCCGTCACGTCACCGCGCATGAACCGCACTGTGGCGCGTTTATTCCATGCCTCCATGTAATCGGGGTTTTGATCAATGATCTTGGAAAAGATGTCTTCTGCTTGGTCCAAGGCATTCGCGCGCATCGCTTGAACGCCAAGGTCCATGGCGCTGTGTTGATCTGTCGTTGTATCAGGATAGGTCCATGTCGACCAAATTTGATCTACCAAACGTTCCGCACTGCGTTCGGAAGTGGTTCGCGCAAGTTCATCCAATAACGCGTCCGCGCTTTGTGCCCAAAGCGATGACGCCCAAAGCACAATGATCACACAGATTGAAAAGACACGTTTATACATGGTAAAACCCAATCAAGACGCTATAAACTCAGCCTAGCGCAAAACGAACGGGTGTCAAATCATGATCCGCAAATATATCTGGCCACTGATTTCGCCGATTTTTGTCAACAAGCGGTTGGAACCCCTCTTTGTTGCCATCGGGTTGGTTTTGATTGTCTATGCGGTTGGCTATACGATCATGCAGGTTTTTGGCGGTTAATACGCGATCAACGTTATGCCAAACACATCCGCCAAGAGCACAAAGTTCAGGGTAAGAACGATTGACGCGCCTAAATAGGCCGCATATTTGATGATCCCTGTAATTGCGAAACTGCCCATCAGATCCCGTCGCGTGACAAAGTAAATCAACGACAGCATGGGGACGGGTAAGGCGATGGACAAGACGACTTGGCTCATGACCAAGGCCTCGGTTGAGTTCACCCCAAGGGCCACCACCACAAAGGCAGGCGCCATCGTGATCACGCGGCGCAGCCACAAAGGAAGGCGAATGTTCAAAAACCCGAGCATGATCATT
Organism: Paracoccaceae bacterium; assembly: GCA_009920225.1. Classification (GTDB taxonomy): domain Bacteria; phylum Pseudomonadota; class Alphaproteobacteria; order Rhodobacterales; family Rhodobacteraceae; genus CAJXSD01. The sequence goes on along the minus strand of RGAJ01000172.1, from coordinate 3,983 downwards.
TGACCCGCCATTGTGCCTACGACCGAACTCGAAATCCCGGAGGCCAGCAAAGACGCCAAGAAAAATACTGCCGCCGCCGTTCCCAAGATCGGTGTCAGCATTTGATAGGCGGTTTCAATCTCAGCAATGTGCATATTATCTGGATAAAACGCGCCTGCCGCCATGATCACCATTGACATATTGATCATGCCCGCAATCGCCAAGGCGATCACAACTTCGTAGTTTGAAAACCGAACAATCCGCGCTTTTTCTTGGGTCGTGGTCGTTGGGACCCGCGATTGCGTCAGACCCGAGTGCAGGAAAATCGCGTGCGGCATGACCGTGGCGCCGATGATCCCAACCGCGATGAAAAGGGCTGCATTGTCAGGTAAACTTGGCGATAGGATCGCTTGGCCTGCTTCACCCCAATTTACGGGGGTGATGAAAATCTCGGCCAGATAACACAATCCAATGATTGCGACAAATGCGCCGATGATCAATTCCATCGGGCGGAACCCTTTGGATTCGAACAACAACAAACCATAGGTGATGATAGCGGTGATCCCCATGCCCGCAATCAACGGAAGGTCAAACAACAGCGAAAGCGCAATCGCGCCGCCCAGAAATTCGGCCAAATCCGTCGCCATCGCGGCGATCTCGCTGACCACCCACATCACCCAAACCAAGGGCTTGGGCAGATGATCGCGCGACAATTCAGCAAGGTTTTTACCCGTCACAATACCGATACGGGCCGAAAGCGCTTGGAACAAGATCGCAATAAGGTTTGCCAAGACAACGACCCAAAGCAATTTGTACCCGTACCCTGCGCCCGCTTGGATATTGGTCGCATAGTTTCCGGGATCCATATAGGCAACCGATGCGATAATCGCGGGGCCAAATATAAAGAGCTTTGACTTAATCGATATCGAATTTCCCTGCGCAAGCGAGGTCAATTCAGTTCGCGTACGGTCAGTGATGTTGGTTGTCATTCGGAATCATGTCCTTGTTTTTCTTATTATAGCCTGTGCTATAAAATATACAAACTAGAAATTAGTTTTCACAAAAGTAAATTGAATTGGATGCAGTGTTCATATAAGAAGGGTATAGGTCTATTCAAGAAGTGAGCATATGCCTGAAGAAAAGTTATCTCCTGAAAAACAAGCCGAAGGGTTTTCAATCGCGCGCGAAAAGCAGGCGGTTGCCCTTATGGAAGACTACGTCGAGTTGATTGCAGAGCTGACCGACGAATTGGGGGAGGCACGCGTTGCCGACATTGCAGAGCGTATGGGCGTTGCACAACCGACCGCGACCAAAGCGATCGCACGCCTCAAACGCGAAGGTCTGGCGACCTCACGTCCGTATCGGGGGGTGTTTTTGACAGCCGAAGGCGCACAGATGGCGAAATTCGTTTATGAACGCCATCGCACCTTGGTGGGTGTTTTGATGAAGATTGGCGTGTCAAAAGAGGCAGCCGAGATCGACGCCGAAGGGATTGAACATTTCGTATCAGATGAAATGCTTGCGGCGTTCAAAAAATTTCTAAGCGATACCTAATCACGCACGTTTGGTGATCCAGCCGCCCCCGAAAATGCGGCTGCCGCCAGTTTCGTAAAACACACAGGCCTGTCCAGGTGCGACACCTTCTTCAGGGTTGAGCAGTTCAACTTCGGCTTCGCGCTCATTTATCGGCCGCAAAATCGCCTCACGTGGGGGGCGGGTGGACCGGACTTTGACCGAAATGTTCCATTCGCTTTGGGATGTCATGGGCACATCACCCAACCAGTTCACCTCTTTGATTGGAACGATGCGTGTCTTTAGGTGTTCTTTTGCCCCGACGATCACGTGCTTTTTATCGACATCTAGCCCCACAACATAGAGCGGCGTCGCCAAGCCACCGATGCCCAAACCGCGCCGTTGGCCAATGGTGTAATGGATAACGCCATTGTGTTGTCCCAAAACGGTACCGTCCATATCCACGATATCACCGGCCTCAACCGCGCCTGGGCGAAGTTTTTCAATGACACCGGCATAATTTCCGTCAGGGACGAAACAGATATCCTGACTGTCGGGCTTGTCCGCCACGACCAACCCAAATTTTGCTGCCAATTCTCTGGTTGCAGATTTTGATGCCAAATGCCCCAGCGGGAACCGAAGGTAATCCAACTGTTCCTGGGTCGTGGAAAACAAGAAATAGCTTTGATCGCGGTTTGCATCGGTCGCGCAATGCAATTCAGACCCCTGCGCGCCCATTTTACGCTGGATATAGTGACCGGTTGCCATGCAATCGGCATCCAGATCCTTGGCCGTGTTCAACAGATCCTTGAATTTCACCCGTTCATTGCATCGAATGCATGGCACAGGCGTTGCGCCTGCCAAATAGCTGTCTGCAAATTCTTCGATCACAGCATCCCGAAAGATATTTTCATAATCCAACACATAGTGTGGGAATCCCATATCTTCGGCAACGCGTCGTGCGTCATGAATATCAATGCCGGCGCAACACGCCCCTTTTTTGGCCAAGGCCGCCCCATGATCATAGAGCTGTAGCGTCACACCGATGACGTCATATCCTTCGGATTTGAGCTGCGCCGCCACCACCGAACTATCGACGCCGCCCGACATCGCAACCACGACACGGGTTTCAGACGGAGGTTTGGCAAACCCCAGCGAATTGATCGGATGATCCAAGCTCATACTTCGGCCTTTCAGAATTTAACCGATATATATGAAAATTTGAGATATTCACAAGAGCAGGTTTTAGACTGTTTTAATCCTTCGGCCCCAAAACGGTCCCTAGTGAAAAGTTAGGGGGCGATATGTTTCCAAAAACCTCATGCGGCCCATCTGTGGTGCGGTTACAAAATGGCGAAGTTCTGTCCCTTGCCGATTTACCGTGCACGGGGGTCAAACGGTGGACCGCGGCGCGCAAACGCTGTGTTGTGCGTGCCGTTTTGTACAAAATCGTCACGGCGGAAGAAATTAAAACTGTCTATCAATTATCCGACGAAGAATTCTCGTCTTGGTTATCTCGGTATGCACACCATGGGTCCGAGGCGTTGAAAGAGACAAAAATAAAAAATTATATACAACCATAGGTAGAAAATGGTTAAAGTTGAATTCGGTAACCTGTGGTTAACCTTTTTACGGATAATTAAAAGCGGGATAAAATTTAACGGAGGCAACCATGCGTGTTCTACTGGTCGAAGATGATCCAAACACCGCCAAAAGTATCGAAATGATGTTAACCCACGCCAATTTGAACGTCTATTCGACGGACATGGGCGAAGAGGGTATCGATTTGGCCAAGCTCTATGATTACGATCTGATTTTGTTGGATTTAAACTTGCCTGATATCAATGGATACGAGGTGCTGCGCCATCTTCGGCTTGCGCGGATTTCAACGCCAATCCTGATCCTGTCAGGGTCAGACGACACCGAAAGCAAAATCCGTGGCTTTGGTTTTGGGGCCGATGATTTCCTGACCAAACCCTTTCACCGCGAAGAATTGATTGCGCGCATTCATGCCATCATTCGCAGGTCCAAAGGGCATTCGCAGTCGATCATCGAAACGGGGCGGATTTCTGTGAATCTTGATGCAAAGACCGTGGATGTCGATGGTGCGCCTGTCCATCTGACGGGGAAGGAATACCAGATGCTTGAACTCTTGTCATTGCGCAAAGGGACAACATTGACCAAGGAAATGTTCCTAAACCATTTATACGGCGGGATGGATGAACCAGAATTGAAAATCATCGATGTCTTTATCTGCAAGTTGCGCAAAAAACTGGCCCAAGCGACGGGTGATGACAGTTATATCCAAACGGTCTGGGGGCGGGGGTATGTGTTAAAAGATCCGAGCCCGATGGGACAGGTCCCGCGGTTTGCAGCAAGCGCGTGATGAAAATATGATTAAGGTCTGGACGCGGACGGGTTGCGCAATTATTTCTGTGTCAGCACTGAAAAAAGGCCGCCCCCGTGACAGACAGTATTCCCGTCGAAGACCT
>RGAJ01000171.1 GCA_009920225.1 Paracoccaceae bacterium | reverse complement strand
GGCTTCGGCAACGGCCATTTCTTCGTATGATGCATAGGACCGATCTGCCGCTATCCCCAATTCTGCGGCAGAGACCGCCGCGCGTTCGGGGTTCGACGATAGCGCGCCTGCAACCAATTCAAACCGACCATCAATGCGGGCGGCGATCCGATGTACCGCACCGATAAAGGCGCCTTGGCCCCCACCAACCATTCCAAGCTTTAATCGTGTCATAGGCCCAACATCCTTTTAATTTGTGCCGTGTCGCGCACCCCACCTGCGAAATCATCAAATGCCTTTTCGGTGACATCAATCAAATGGCTTTGGATAAACGGCGCACCCTCTGCCGCGCCTTGCTGCGGGGACTTGATACAGCATTCCCATTCCAGCACTGCCCAGCTGTCATATCCATATTGGCTGAGTTTCGAAAAAATCGCCCCAAAATCCACTTGGCCATCGCCCAAGCTGCGGAAGCGGCCCGCACGGTTGATCCAACTTTGGTATCCTGAATACACGCCTTGGCGACCATCGGGATTGAATTCGGCGTCTTTGACGTGAAAGGCATTGATGCGATCATGATAGATATCGATAAAGGCAAGATAATCCATTTGTTGCAGCAAGAAATGCGAGGGGTCATAGTTGATCATTGCCGCAGGATGCCCGCCACAGGCATCGACAAACATTTCAAAGGTCGCGCCATCGAACACATCTTCGCCCGGGTGAATTTCGTACCCAATATCCACACCGTTGTCTTGATAATGGTTCAAGATCGGTGTCCAACGGCGGCCCAATGCTGCGAATGCCTCTTCAATCAAACCTTCGGGGCGTTGGGGCCATGGATACAGAAACGGAAAGGCCAAGGATCCCGTGAAACTGACCGTGTGCTTTAACCCAAGCTTGCGCGATGCGACGGCTGCTTTTTTCACCTGATCAATGGCCCAATCGGTGCGTGCCGCTGGATTGCCACGCACTGCTTCGGGGGCAAAGGCATCAAATGCCTCGTTATAGGCGGGGTTGACGGCGACCAACTGCCCTTGCAAGTGTGTCGACAATTCGGTAATTTCAACACCTGCATCGGCGCAAATGCCTGCAACCTCGTCACAATAGGTGTCGCTTTCTGCGGCTAAATTCAAATCAAACAACCGGCCATCAAATGTTGGAATTTGCACGCCTTTATACCCAAGGTCCGCGGCCCATTTGGTAATGTCTTGCAGTGAATTGAATGGAGCATCATCCCCTGCGAATTGCGCAAGAAAGATACCTGGTCCTTTTATTTGAACTGCCATCGTGTTATTCCTCTGTTACCTGATATATGTCTCATTCGGGACTTCTAATCCCTGTAGTGGTTTTGCATTGGGCGCGCGGATCGCTTGCACCACAGCGCGTGCCAAATGGGTGCCCACCCACCCCACATCTTCGCGCATCAGGTGGATCTGCGGACGGAAATATTTCAAAAACGGGATCGCTTCACGGCTGAATACGTCCACCTCTTGACCCAATTTCACTCCTTGTCGCTCAAGCGCATCGACCACCGCAATACATGCCATTGGCGAACTGATGATGTAACCGTCGGCGGTCTGGTCCGAAGATTTGGCATCCTCAAACCATGCGCTGATTTGCTCCGCGGCCATTTCTGCGTGCAGATTTGACATCGCCTGAATATCCACGCCCAGCATGTCCCGCGCCATGATGATGCCCGTCATCATATCGTTCGTGTAGTTCAATCCCGAAGGGGGCAATAACACTTTCATCCTTTTGCGCCCCAACCCTGCCAAGTGCTTGGCAGCCAAAGTCACAAATGTTTGGTTGTCAAAATCGAAATAGGCATGCGCGTCGCTCCACCCTGTGCGACCGTGGGTGGCAAATGGAAACTTGCGCTCCATCATATAGGCCACGCGTTCGTCATCGGCGCGCGTACTGTTGATGATAATTCCGTCGGCCAAACCATTTTCGACAATATAGCGCACAGGTTTCAACGGATCTTCATCTGGAAACTGTGGCGTGACGTTAAGATGGAACTGCGTCCCACGCAATTCATGTGCGATCGAAGATTGAAGTTTTGCGGTGTGGTTCGTCATATTCGATTCCACCGGCAAAATCAGGCTGATCACGTTCGTACGTCCGGTGCGCAATCTGACGCCCGCCCGATTCGGGATATAGCCAACTTCATCCGCGATTCTGCGAACTTTCACTTTGGTATCGGCACTGATATCAGGCGCATCACCCAATGCACGCGAAACGGTCGCAACCGCCAAACCGCTGAGTCGCGCAATTGTCTTTAGGGTGGGTTTTTCGCCGGGCTTTAGGTGCCGTTTCATCGCAAAATCTTTTTTCCTCATACGGTTGCGGTGCTGACGATAAAGCAGCAGTTGCCGTATTTTCCCTCATGAATGCACCCCGAATGCAGGGGTATTTCTTGAATCAGTAAACGTCAATAAAATCTCTTGCAAGAAAAATCTATAACGTTACAGTGGACATCTATAACGTTATAGCTTCAGGGAGGATAACATGAAAGCTATTCAAAAACTGCTGTGCGCAACAGCAATCGTCAGCGCAGGATCCGCATCTGCAACCGACCTAGAGGTCATGCACTGGTGGACATCTGGTGGCGAAGCGGCTGCTGTGGCAGAATTCGCAAAAGCGTTTGACGCAACCGGTCACAAGTGGGTCGATGCGGCAATCGCAGGTGGTGAAGCTGCACGCGCAGTCATGGTCAGCCGCCTGACAGGTGGCGACCCAATGGGTGCGTTCCAGTTCAACCATGGCCGCCAAGCCGAAGAATTGATCGAAGCGGGCCTGTTGCGTGACATCACCGACATCGCAGAAGCCGAAGGTTGGAAAGACATCGTAAATCCACCAAGCTTGTTGGATGCATGTACCGTTGATGGCCGCATCTATTGTGCGCCTGTGAACATCCATTCATGGCAGTGGCTGTGGGTCGGGCACAAAGCGTTCACAGACGCAGGCGTTGCGGTTCCAACAAACTGGGCAGAATTCGCTGCAGCGGCACCTGCATTGGACGCCGCAGGCAAATTGCCATTGGCAATGGGTCAACAAGGATGGCAGCAATCCGGCGCGTTCAACGTGATGATGGCAAGCTTGGTCTCGGGCGACGTGTTTATGTCCGTCTACGGTGACAAGGATACCGACGTTGCGGGTGGTTCCCAAGTTGCAACAGTGTTCCAAGCAGCAGCTGCTGCACGTGACATGGCCGCAAAATCAACTGTCCAAAACTGGAACGATGCAACAAACTTGGTCATCACAGGCCAAGCCGGCGGCCAAATCATGGGTGACTGGGCACAAGGCGAATTCGCGGTTGCGGGTGCTGTTGCGGGTCAAGATTACAGCTGTTTGCCAGGCTTGGGTACAAACCCACGTTTGGGCACCGGCGGTGACGCGTTCTATTTCCCAGTGCTAAAAGACGAAGCACAAATGGCAGCACAAACCGAATTGGCGGCACTGTTGTTGAAACCAGCAACCCAAGTTTCGTTCAACTTGAAAAAAGGTTCGCTGCCTGTGCGCGGTGACATCGATATGTCCTCAGCAAACGATTGTATGCAAAAAGGTCTGAGCCTTTTGGCAGAAGGTGCTTTGTTGCCTGACACCAACATGTTGCTGACACCAGACACAGCAAACCAACTCAACGATCTGTTCACACAGTTCTTTGCCGACGCCTCTATGTCCGCAGAAGCAGCCCAAGCTGCATTCGTTGATATCATCGCAGACGCGGAATAATCCGCAGCGACGGCCAGCCCATCAAAGGGCTGGCCTTTTTATCCAAAAATAAGGTGACGCAGATGGCTTCTTCTGGACGCCCCAGTCAGTTATTCCGAAACAAAACCAAAATTGCTGCGATCCCGATGATCCTGACGGCATTGGTGGTCTTTGTTGGCGGAACAATCTGGACAATCGTGTACAGCTTTACCAAATCGGGCCTTTTGCCCAAACTCAAATGGTACGGCCTGAAACAATATGATCGCTTGTGGTCAACGACCAAATGGATGGTCTCGATTGAAAACTTGGCCATTTATGGCATCTGTATGTTGATTTTGGTGTTTATCATCGGATTTGTGCTTGCGTGTCTGATCGACCAAAAAGTCCGATTTGAAAACACATTCCGATCCATCATTTTATACCCCTATGCGCTTAGCTTTGTTGTGACGGGCCTTGTGTGGCAATGGATCTTGAACCCTGAATTCGGCCTGCAAAACATTGTGCGCGATATGGGCTGGGAAAGCTTTGCCTTTGATCCCTTGTACAATGCGGATATCGCGATCTACGGCGTCTTGATTGCGGGACTTTGGCAAGGAAGCGGATTGGTCATGGTCCTGATGTTGGCAGGTCTGCGCGGCATTGATCAAGAGGTTTGGAAAGCGTCCCGCGTTGACGGTATTCCCGCATGGAAGACCTATCTTTTGATTGTGATACCGATGATGCGCCCTGTGTTTATCACCACGCTTGTCTTGGTCGCGACAGGGATCGTCAAACTGTATGATTTGATCGTCGCACAAACAGGCGGCGGGCCGGGCATCGCAACCGAGGTCCCCGCAAAATACGTCTATGACGCAATGTTCCAAGCGAACAATTTGGGCCAAGGATTTGCAGCATCCACGATGATGTTGGTCACAGTGGCAATTGTCGTCATTCCTTGGGCAATCTTAGAATTCGGAGGGTCGAAAAAGCATGGCTAACTCTGCTGCACTGACTGGACCACGCGGGCCAAAACCGCAAAAATCATTTTCGCGTCGGAACATATTCCTATACGGCACTCTGACAATCATCGCCATTTACTATGCGATCCCGCTGTATGTGATGGTGGTCACCTCACTAAAGGGGATGCCCGAAATCCGATTGGGCAATATCTTTTCGCCACCGATGGAAATCACCTTTGCACCTTGGGTCAAAGCATGGGGCGAGGCCTGTACGGGTCTGACCTGCGAAGGGTTAAGTTCGGGTTTCTGGAACTCTGTTCGCATTACGATCCCCTCTGTCATTGTGTC
>RGAJ01000018.1 GCA_009920225.1 Paracoccaceae bacterium | reverse complement strand
ACGACGGCAAAGCGTTTTTTGAGGCGTTTTTTAAACCTGTCCTGATCAAAGATGGCGCTGATCCATTGTTTACGGGGTATTTTGAGCCCGAACTTTTGGTATCGCGATATCGCACAGCTGAATATTCGTTTCCGATTTACCGCGCCCCCAAGGAATTGCCAAAAACAGGCCAATGGTTGACGCGCCAACAGATACAAGACGATAACGTTTTGTCTGGTCGCGGGTTGGAAATAGCATGGGCTTCTGATCCTGTTGATGTTTTTTTTCTGCAAATTCAGGGATCTGGCCGATTGCGGTTCACGGATGGTGACACGCTTCGCATCGGGTATGGGGGATCGAACGGACATAAATATCGATCCGTCGGTAAAGAAATGGTTCGGCGCGGGATTTACAACGAACATCAGGTATCCGCGACTGTCATCAAAAACTGGGTTCGGCGCAACCCGCAGGATGGATTGGACCTGCTTAATCACAATCCGTCATTTGTCTTTTTTCGCGAAATAGACGTGTCTGATCACAAAGGACCGCTCGGCGCGATGAACCGGTCGCTGACCCCGCTGCGCAGCGTTGCGATTGATCCGAAATTTGTACCACTGGGCGCGCCGGTTTGGTTGGACAAAGCGGGTGCAGAGCCGATGCAGCGCATCATGATCGCCCAAGACACCGGATCTGTCATCAAGGGCGCACAACGCGCAGATATTTTTATGGGAAGCGGCCCGAATGCAGGGAAAGAAGCTGCAAAAATAAAAGATACAGGGTCGATTTATGTTCTTTTGCCGATTAAAAGGGCTTTATCTCTTTTGGCAAAAGATCAGTTATGAAACGGCGAACGTTAAAACAAGACGAAGCAGAGTTGTGGGAACGGGTTGCCAAAACGGCAGTCCCGCTTGTGCCTGCGAAAAAGCGTGTGGCCGCGCCGTTCGAAAAACCCAAGAAAAAATCAGCCCAGCAAAAAGACATCGAAAGCGCCCCGATTAAGCATTTCAAGATCGGTGCGAACGCCGCATCGAAACCGCCGTCACATGATCTGGCCCCCTCAATTTCAACGGCTTTGTCCCATATGCCTGTGAAAATGGATGCGAAATCCTATACCAAGATGCGGCGCGGAAAATTGGGGCCCGAGGATACGATGGATTTGCACGGTATGACCGTCGCGCAAGCGCATGGAGCGTTGATCAATTTCATCGTCAGCGGCCATAATCGCGGGTTTCGGTTATTGCTGGTGATCACGGGCAAAGGCAAAAAATCCGACGATGACGGCCCGATCCCCCGTCAAATCGGTGTTTTGCGTCATCAAGTGCCCCAATGGCTGCGTATGGCCCCGATTGCGCCCTTGATCCTGCAGGTTACCGAGGCGCATTTTAAACATGGCGGTGGCGGTGCGTATTACGTGTATCTGCGCAAACGCAGATAATCACCCAAAGCGAACGATTTCGCCCGATGTTCGGCGTCCAATGATGGATTTTGGCCCCATGGGGGCATCTATGCACGATTGCAACAGCTGATCGGTGGCAAACACCAACCCCGTGGACAGCCCGTCAGCCATGGCCGCGGTCAGCATAAACAAGACAGCGATGGTTGCTGTCACGATCCGTGAAGGCGCGAAAAACCTGAACAGACCCTTGTCGGAAATGGCGCAAATCGATCATTTTTGGCGTGTCAAAACCCTGCGCTTTGTGATTATTCCACAGCTTGTGCCCTATCTTTTTGCAGCGGCGCGCAATGGGTTGGCTGTGATTTGGAAAACTGTGTTGGTTGTTGAATTTTTGGGGCGATCCAATGGCATTGGATTTCAAATTCACCTTTATTTTCAGATGTTTGATGTTGCCACTGTGATGGCATATTCGTTCGGTTTTGTTGCCGTCATGGGCGTGATTGAATATGCAATCTTGCAACCCATCGAACGGCGCATGACGCGGTGGCGGGCGTAGGTCTAACGCAACTTGGCCTGACCTGCGACACGTCCCAAATACCCACGAAGTTTTTCGGGTGAAATCGGTTTGTGCATCAATTCGATCCCAGACTTTTGGCAATCTTGCATCACCTGCTGTGTGCGGTTGGCGGTGATTAATGCGGCGGGTATGCGATCAAATATGTTCCATAATTGTCGAATGGCATCCGTTCCGGTTTCGTTTAAATCCAATTGGTAATCGGCCAAGATCACATCAGGCGTGATGTCAATTTCCGTCAAAAGCGCGATGGCTTCGGACCCTGATGACGTGGGCAGAACGTCGATTCCCCATTGTTCCATGACCACAGTCAGCGCAGTTTGCAGATCAAGATCATTTTCGATCAACAGCACAACGAGATTGCCCAAACTTGGTTCTTTTTGCGGACGGCGAAAGACCAGAGGCGGGTTGTCTTTGGATATGTCTTGCGCGCGGCGCAGTTCAACCAAAAACCCGGTACCAAGGCCCACCTTGGATTCAACGCGTAAGGGGTGGTTCAGTAACGAACAGGCCCGTTCCACAATCGCAAGGCCAAGACCCATGCCTTCGGCTGCGCTGGCGGATGCATTGAGACGCTGAAATTCACCAAAGATTATGTCTTGTTTGTCATCAGGAATCCCTGGCCCTGTGTCCCAAACTTCGACCCGAACCGATTGTCCGATGTTGCGCACGCCAACCAAAACCTTGCCTTTTTCGGTATATCGCAGGGCATTGACCACCAGATTTTGCAGAATACGCCGCAAATATGTCGCGTCGCTCATCACGGTTGCCGAGGTTTCGACAAACCGCAGATCTAATCCTTTTTGATCGGCAAGTGGTTGCAGCTCGTCACGCAGCTGCGACATTATCATGTTTAATGACACGGCAGTGACGTGAAACGAGGCGCGTCCAGAATCCAGTTTTGAAATATCCAAAAGCGCTTCTAATATATGTTCAACACTGTTTAGCGCGCGGTTTGCTTTGCCAACGATATCGCGGGCTTTGTCGTCGGCGATATCATTTTCAAGGGATGCGATATACAGTTTGGCTGCACTGAGAGGTTGCAACAAATCATGTGATGCCGCCGCGACAAAGCGCGATTTAGACGCGTTCGCGCGTTCGGCGTCGGACAACGCATCCTCAAGCTCTAATGTGCGTTCAACCACACGCTGCTCTAGCGTTTCGTTGGCGGTTGTCATTGCGCGGACCGCATTTTTTTCCGCGGTCACATCAGAAAACGAAATCACGAACCCCGTATCCGGCATTTCTTGGGCAAACACATCCAGAATGGTTCGGTTGCCATGTTCGATTTCAAATCGAAGCGGGGGGCGTCCCGATTTTTGTGCGACCCACTGCGCCAGTTTGTTCGCGGTCATGCCCGACAAAAACGCAATGTTGTCGCGTAATTTGGTCAAGATCGCATCGAATTCGGTGCCGATACGAATGGAGGACGCGGATAGCGGCAAAAGCTCCGCCACGCGATTGTTCCACCCCACCAGCCTGAATTTATTGTCAAAAATACACACGCCTTGGTTCAAATGTTCAAGCGTGGCGCGGATCAGGCGGGCTTGGTCATCCAGCATGCGTTCGCGTTCTTGTCGTTCAACGCGCATGATGTCGGACACATCGGTTTGCAAAATCACCGTACCGCCGTCAGGGGTGTGATGTTCACTGACTTGCATCCAGCGGTTCCAGATCAGGCGCACGTTGAAAATGACATGTGCTTCTTTGTGACGTTTCAATCGCCTGCTGGCCCATTGTTCGGATGTTTCATTGGGCGGCAGGGACAGAAACGAACTTTCGCTGATCATGCGGACGTAATCGTCAAACATCAATCCAGGTGTCAGATGGTCATGAATATCGGGCATGTGCATCCCGAAACGGGAATTATACAACACCAGACGGTCATCACCATCAAACAATGCAAACCCTTCCTGAATCGCTTCGATTGCATTGACAAGGTTGGATCGCGCGGCTTCGGTTTCGGCGTTTGCTTGGGCCAAGCGCCCATTGGATTCGTTCAACAAATCCAGTGCGTGTTCCAATTCTTTGGTGCGGCTTTTCACGTCTTCTTCCAACACGGCGGCACGTTGGAATTGGGCATAAGCCGCGCCGGATGCGTCGGTTGCCTGTTCGACCCGATTCATCAACGCAATGATGATTTTCGTCAGCTTTTCGTTTTGAACTTCGGTGCTGTCATTTGGGTTAATCAGGGATGTTAGCATGCGTCATTCTTTGGCGGATAAATCGCAACGCCTGTCAGCGTTTGGTTCACATGCATAGAATTGTATTGTTCGCCATAGGTCGAAAACCCTATGACATTTCGTTTGGACAATAATTCACTCAGCGCACGGGTCTTTTGTTTTTCCTGTGCTTCAAGTTTGCGCAAAATACAGTCACACGCCAAAATCATATCGGGTTCGGTTGTCGCGCTAAGCGCGTCAAGTTCACGCGCAAGGTGGTCTTCCATGTCCATGGGATCGGCCAAGGTCAAAACCAACCCTTCGTCAATCGCAGAGAAAAAGATCAGATCACCATTTTCCGCGACCCGTTGAATGGCGCGAACGTGATGTTGTCCGCCCACGCGCACAACAACAGGATGCGCCGCAAAGGTAAATGGTGTGAGCTGTTCAGGGTCTTTTCCCAACAGGCGCGCATATTCACGGGCGGCGGGGGCAGCGTTGATTTCGCTGACCGTTCGATTGGCTGGGTCGGCTTTGGTCACCACCATGCGTTGGTCTGATGGGATCAGGTGATCGGTTTTGAACACCTTGATCGGACAGCGGGTGCGGATTTGGGCAAGCACGGCGGCGTTTTGATAAATTTCGCCATCATGCAAAATGCGGGTTCGTTGAAAATCAACCCCATCGGCCGAGGATCCCCCGAACAACGGGACGGGACCCAAGCCCACAGACAGGGCTGAAACCAGCTGGTCTTCGCTGCGGGATAGGCCATCAATCAGGATATAGTTAAATTCATAGTCCCAGTTCGGCTTGATTTCGGCAAGCGCTGCGCGGGTGCGCACCATGTCTTGGGCGATCGTTGACAGGTCGCGGGTGTTCAGATCGGTGATGAGGTGCGTTTTGGCGATAAAATGGCTTTGGGGTAGGGCAACCGCAACCAGTTTGCGATCTTCGTAGCCTGTTTTGCAAATTTCCCCCGCGGTCGAACACCCGATGACAGGCGTATCTGGGAAATAGGCTGCGCAACCTTGGATAACCCTATCAAAATCGGCGCAGGGGGCGATAAAGAGGATGATCAAAGCAAATGGCCCTGCGCCCAATTCGGACGCAAGTTTGTTCATATCACCGCTGGCATCGCAATCCATGTCTGCGGTGCGCACAATTCGACTGACGTCGACCGATGACGGCATGAGTGCGCTTTCATGCGCCATGCCACCCCTCCCTGAATGTTTTTTCTTTTATCTTACGCAGGTCATGCACGTTCTTGCAAGACACTTGAAAAGCTTGCTTCTTTGGCCAACAAAACGGCCTGCGTGCGGCTTTGCACACCAAGTTTTCGCATGATTGCGGTCACGTGGGCCTTGACCGTGGTTTCTGCAATCGTCAGATCATATGCGATTTGTTTGTTCAGCTTGCCTTCGCAGATCAGCTGCAGAATGCGCGCCTGCTGGTTGGTTAATGTTGCCAAACGGGCCAAAATATCGCTTTGCATTGGCGTGCCCAATTGGCCATCATCCAAAAGAACAAATCCATCTGGCACGAAAATATGACCCTGTCGGATTGATTTAATCGCGGCAGAAAAAATTTCGCGCTTGCTGTGTTTTGGCACGAAACCTGATGCGCCTGCTTTGATTGTCGATGTGATGACCCGATTGTCGGCCATGGACGAAACAACGACAACGGGGACCGACGCTGTGTTGCGCATACGGATCAATCCGTCCAAGCCATCGACATCGGGTAAATTCAGGTCCAGCACCACCAGATCAGGCGAAAACCCCGTTCCAATCAACGACAAAGCATCAGTCAAATTTGCCGCCGTTTGTATGTCGCGAATATTTGCAACCGCGCCAAGCGTCATCGAAAGCGCATCACAAAACAAGGGGTGATCATCGACAATCAATGCCGAATGAAAAATGCGTTCATGTGAGTCAGTTGGGCGTTCCATATAAGTCTCTGTCTTTGCTTAAGGGTACCCTAGCAAAAAAATATCACAAGAACACTTGGCCAAAGGTCGAATAAAAAACCCGCCATGTGGCGGGTTTCTTTGTTAGCCTTGAAGGGGCTTGACCGTTAATTCGCCTTCGGTCATCGCCAAAATCGCTTGGGCTGCGGCATGGGAACCGGCGGCCGTTGTAAAGTATGGGATCTTGTCAAACAGGGCCACCGACCGAATTTCGCGGCTGTCGCGGATCGATTGCGCGCCTTCTGTCGTGTTGAACACCAGATCGATTTCACTATTCTTGAGGCTGTCCACGATATTTGGGCGACCTTCTGAGAATTTGTTCACGCGCTCACACGCAATTTCATTTTCCGTCAACCAAGACGCGGTGCCCGTGGTTGCGACCAGCGTGAAGCCCAAGTTTACAAGGATCTTGGCAGCATCAAGCATATCTGCGGTTTTGTCGCTGTCTTTGATCGAAACGAATACTTTGCCGCTGGATGGCAACTGCATGCCAGCGCCCATCTGTGCCTTTAGGAAGGCGCGGGCAAAGTTGCGATCCCACCCCATGACTTCGCCGGTAGAGCGCATTTCTGGGCCCAAGATCGTATCAACACCAGGGAAGCGTGCGAATGGCATGACCGCCTCTTTCACGCTGAACCATGGCATGTTTGGATCTGCCAATGTCATTGGGTCGGCCATTGGCAGGCTTTCGTCATAGCTTGCGTCGCGATATGGTTCGCGCAATGGGAAGTTTGACAGCGGCTCACCCGCCATCAAGCGCGCCGCGATGGATGCGATTGCGCTGTCGGTTGCTTTGGCAACAAATGGTACGGTGCGGGACGCGCGTGGGTTCACCTCGATCAAATAGATCTCGCCGTCTTTGACCGCGAATTGAACGTTCATCAGGCCAACAACATTTAGGGCCAAAGCCAATGCTTCGGTTTGTTTTTTCAATTCCGCGATAATGTCGGCGGACAGGGAATAAGGTGGCAATGAACAGGCGCTATCGCCTGAATGTACGCCAGCCTCTTCGATATGCTGCATGATGCCTGCCACGTGAACGGCGGTGCCATCTGACAGGGCATCCACGTCACATTCGACCGCACCCGACAAATAGCTGTCCAACAACACGGGGCTGTCACCCGAAACAACAACCGCTTCGCGAATGTAGCGGCGCAGGTGATCCATGTCGCGCACGATTTCCATCGCGCGGCCGCCCAAAACATATGAGGGACGGATCACCAAAGGAAAGCCGATACCTTCGGCAATGTCCAATGCCTCTGCATCGGAATGGGCGATGCCGTTTTTCGGCTGTTTTAGGCCAAGTTGGTTGACCAATGCTTGGAACCGTTCACGGTCTTCGGCCAAGTCAATCGCGTCTGGTGTGGTGCCCAGAATTGGAATGCCTTCTGCTTCTAGGGCATTGGCCAGTTTCAGCGGTGTCTGACCCCCGAATTGAACGATAACGCCATGTAATGTGCCGTTTTCCAATTCAACGCGCAGGATTTCCATCACGTGTTCAAAGGTCAGCGGTTCAAAATATAAACGATCAGATGTGTCATAATCCGTTGAAACCGTTTCAGGGTTACAGTTGATCATGATTGTTTCATAACCAGCATCTGACAGCGAATAACACGCGTGACAGCAGCAGTAATCGAATTCGATACCTTGGCCGATGCGGTTTGGACCACCGCCCAAAATGACGACTTTTTTGCGATCAGATGGGCGCGCTTCGCATTCGACATCGCCCATCATTGGGGCTTCGTATGTGGAATACATATATGGTGTTTGCGCTTCAAACTCGGCCGCGCAGGTGTCGATGCGTTTGAACACAGCGTTTACACCCAGATTGCGGCGTGCACGGCGTACGTCGGATTCCTTGAACCCTGTGAGCTTTGCCAAACGTGCATCGGTAAAGCCCAACATTTTCAATTCGCGCAGGCCCGCCGCGTTAGTGGGCAGACCGTTATCGATGACACGTTGTTCGGCCTCAACAATTTCGCGGATCCGCTCCAGGAACCATGGGTCAAACATCGTGACGGCGTGGATTTCGTCATTGGACATACCGTGGCGCATCGCCTGTGCAATGGTGCGCATCCGGTCAGGGGTTTGTTTGCTGATCGCTGCGATGATGGCGGATTTTTCTGGTGCGCCTTCGATTTCGACTTCGTCAAAACCAGTGAGGCCAGATTCCATAGATGCCAATGCTTTTTGCAGGGATTCGTGGATCGTGCGGCCAATGGCCATTGTTTCGCCCACAGATTTCATTGCTGTTGTCAGCAACGGTTGTGATCCCGGGAATTTTTCAAAGGCGAATTTCGGGATTTTGGTCACAACATAGTCAATGGTGGGTTCAAAGGACGCAGGGGTCACTTTGGTGATGTCGTTGTCCAATTCGTCCAACGTGTAACCGACCGCCAATTTTGCGGCGATTTTTGCAATCGGGAACCCTGTTGCTTTGGACGCAAGCGCTGAGGAACGCGACACGCGCGGGTTCATTTCAATAACGATCATGCGACCGTCTTTGGGGTTTACCGCCCATTGAACGTTCGATCCACCTGTTTCAACGCCGATTTCACGCAGAACCGCAATCGATCCATTGCGCATGATTTGGTATTCTTTGTCTGTCAGCGTGAGGGCAGGGGCCACGGTGATGGAATCGCCTGTGTGAACGCCCATTGGGTCGATATTTTCGATGGAACACACGATGATCGCGTTGTCGGCTTTGTCGCGGACAACCTCCATTTCGTATTCTTTCCAACCCAACAGGGATTCGTCGACCAAGATCTGGTTTACGGGCGATGCGTCCATCCCTGTGCGGCAGTAATATTCGTAATCTTCACGGTTATAGGCAACGCCGCCACCGGTTCCGCCCAATGTGAACGCAGGGCGAATGATGGCGGGCAGGCCGATGTCCTCTAACGCCTCAAGCGCCATACGAACACCTTCGTTCAAATCGGCGTGGCCATTTGGCTTTTTCGGCGCGGTGATGATCGTGGCACGTGGGTTTTCCAAACCCAGACGATCCATCGCTTCGCGGAACAATTTGCGATCTTCGGCCATTTCGATAGCATGGCGTTTCGCGCCAATCATTTCTACGCCGAATTTGTCCAAGACGCCCATTTCTTCTAGTGCAAGCGCGGTGTTCAGGCCTGTTTGACCACCCATTGTTGGCAACAATGCATCGGGGCGTTCTTTTTCGATGATCTTTGCCACGATTTCGGGGGTGATGGGTTCGATATAAGTTGCATCCGCCAACCCTGGATCTGTCATGATCGTTGCAGGGTTTGAGTTCACCAGAATGACGCGGTAGCCTTCTTCCCGCAGGGCTTTACAGGCTTGGGCGCCCGAATAGTCAAATTCACACGCTTGGCCGATCACAATAGGACCTGCGCCAATGATCATGATGGATGAGATATCGGTTCTTTTGGGCATGGGTCAACCTCTGGTTTGGGCAGCAGAATTCACCCTACCAAAATTGGAGGGTGCAAATTGTCCTGCGTTATAGACAACATGCGCCAAGGTGCAAGCCCAATCGGAAAAAAACTATAAATAGCCGCTTTGAAACTATTCTTACGCGACCAATCTGGATAGGTGAGCATCACACAGTTTGGAATTCATCATGAAGATTCGTTTTGATCAGGCACCGATTCCCCAAAATAATTGGTTTTGTGACCCGCAAGCGGTTATCCGTGCGCAGACACCCGATGAAATTGAACCCGCATTTGCCGCGCTTGCCGCAGCACGTAAGGCTGGGTTATGGGTTGCGGGATTTTGCAGCTATGAATTGGGCTATGCATTGGAACCCAAGCTTGCCCCGTTGATGCCGCAGGACAGATCGGTTCCATTGTTGCAATTCGGGGTTTATGAACGCCCCATGCACATGCCTGACCCTGCACCACAGTCATATTCGTTGGGCGCGTTCACGCCGCATTGGTCACAGGCTGACTATGCATCCGCATTTCACAAGGTAAAAGACTTTATTGCGGTGGGAGATGTGTATCAGATCAATCTAACATTTCTGCTGTCTGCGGAATTTTCTGGCGATGCGTTTTCGGCCTATGCCGCGTTGGAACAGCGTCAAGAGGTCCACCATGGTGCCTTTATCGACTTAGAGGATGGTCGCGCCGTTCTGTCGCGTTCCCCCGAACTGTTTTTCAAAACATCTGCCGCTGCGCAGATCGAAACGCTGCCGATGAAGGGCACGCAACCGCGCCATTTGGACCCCGCATTGGATATGGCCGCGCGGGAATTTCTGCACACCGACAGCAAAAATCGGGCGGAAAACCTGATGATCGTCGATCTGTTGCGCAACGATATTTCACGGGTCTGCAAAATGGGCAGCGTCAAGGTCCCAGAATTGTTTCGCGTCGACACCTATGCGACGCTGCATCAAATGGTATCGCGCATCACGGGCGATCTGGCAGACGATGTTTCTGTCGAACATATTTTGCGGGCGTTGTTTCCGTGTGGATCCATCACAGGCGCACCGAAAGTTCGGGCGATGGAAATCATTCAATCGCTCGAAACAGCGGCACGCGATTTGTATTGCGGCGCAATCGGCTGGATCGCGCCCGATGGAACGTCAGAATTTAGCGTTGCGATTAGAACCATTTTCATCGAAAACGGCGTGGCCCGTTTGAATGTGGGCGGAGGCGTTGTATACGATTCAAATGTCTCATCAGAATATGAGGAAGCCCTGTGGAAAGCGCGTTTTGCGAACCTATCCCCGCCGATTGCCGCCTGATCGAAACCTTTCGGTATGATCCGTCTGCGGGTGCGGTTGATCTGGATCTGCACCTGAACCGCATGTGTGATGCGGCGCGCAAGCTCGGGTTTTCATTTCGACGCAAAGACGCCGAACATTTGTGTGGCGGGCTGTCGTCGCCGGCGTCGCTTCGGTGTCGCTTGACGCTCACGCAAGAGGGACAGTTTGATCTGCAGACCCATGCGTTGGGGGTGACGGCATCACAATGGGTTTTGGGGGTTTCGGATCGGCGTCTTCGGTCTGATGATCCGTGGCTTGCGCACAAGACCACCGAACGCCGCCTGTATGATGAAACCCGTGCTGCATTGCCCGTCGGAATTGATGAAATTCTGTTCTTGAACGAAAAAGACGAATTGTGCGAAGGAACGATCACAAATGTTTTCGTACAATGTGCCGATCAAACATGGGTGACGCCGCCCATTTCCAGCGGTTGTTTGCCGGGCATATTGCGCCAAAACCTGATTGTGTCGCGCAAGGTGCGGGTCAAGGTCATCACGTTGGACGATCTGCGACAGGCGGTGAAAATCCGTGTTGGCAATTCCTTGCGCGGTTTGATCGATGCGAAATTGGCCCCAGATGCCCTTAAAAGCTTTGGGTTTTGATCAGAATCCCGCCATTGCCCTTGACATCACGCGCGCAACCTTGTGTATCACGCAAAGCTAAGTCACCACTTTATTAAGGGGCATCATCATGCACACCTATCGCAGCCATTCTTGCGCCGCACTGAACAAATCCAACGTTGGCGAAACAGTTCGTTTGTCAGGTTGGGTCCATCGTGTCCGTGACCATGGAGGCGTCTTGTTCATTGACCTGCGCGATCATTATGGCATCACCCAAGTCTTGTGCGATCCAGATAGCCCCGTTTTCGCCGACGTGGAAAAAGTGCGCAGCGAATGGTGTATTCGTATCGATGGTATCGTGAAAGCGCGTGATGCATCCTTGGTCAACGCAAAGATCCCGACAGGCGAGATCGAAGTTTTCGTGCGTGATATCGAAGTGTTGGGCAAGGCGGCGGAATTGCCGTTGATGGTTTTTGGTGACCAAGAATACCCAGAAGAAACACGCCTGCGCTATCGCTATTTGGACCTGCGCCGCGATGTGATGCAAAAGAATATGACACTGCGCTCGGATGTCGTTGCGTCCATGCGTCGCCGCATGTGGGATAAGGGTTTTCGCGAATTTCAAACGCCCATCATTACCGCATCGTCGCCCGAAGGCGCACGCGATTTCTTGGTCCCATCGCGTCTGCACCCTGGTAAATTCTATGCACTGCCCCAAGCGCCGCAGCAATTCAAACAGCTGATCATGGTATCGGGTTTTGACAAGTATTTCCAAATCGCCCCATGTTTCCGCGACGAAGATCCCCGCGCAGACCGCAGCCCAACAGATTTCTATCAGTTGGATTTGGAAATGTCCTTTGTCACGCAGCAAGATGTCTTTGACACAATCGCCCCTGTTTTGGCGGGTGTGTTTGAAGAGTTTGCCGAAGGTAAAACAGTGGATGCACCAAATGAATGGCCGCAAATCGCATACCGTGATGCGGCGCTTTGGTATGGTACCGACAAACCTGACCTGCGCAACCCGATTAAAATGCAGGTTGTGTCCGAACATTTTGCCGGATCAGGTTTTGCGATTTTCGCGAAATTGCTGGAACAAGAGGGGACCGAAATTCGTGCGATCCCTGCACCCACAGGTGGTAGCCGCAAATTCTGTGACCGCATGAACGCATTTGCCCAAAAAGAAGGCCTGCCCGGTATGGGTTATATTTTCTGGCGCGAAACAGATGGCCAAATGGAAGCCGCAGGCCCATTGGCGAAAAACATCGGTCCAGAGCGCACAGAAGCGATCCGCCAGCAATTGGGTCTGGGTGTTGGCGACGCGGCGTTTTTCTTGGGTGGCAAACCCAAGTCATTTGAAAAAGTGGCCGGCAAAGCTCGCACCGTCATTGGCGACGAACTGGGTCTGACCGACAAAAACCGTTTTGCATTTGCATGGATCGTCGATTTCCCGATTTATGAACAAGACGAAGAAAGCGGAAAGATTGATTTTGAACATAACCCATTCTCGATGCCGCAAGGCGGAATGGATGCGTTGAACGGTGATCCGCTTGCCGTCAAAGGATACCAATACGATTTGGCCTGTAACGGTTATGAATTGGTGTCCGGCGCCATTCGGAACCACAAGCCCGAAATCATGTTCAAGGCCTTTGAAATCGCGGGATATGGCGAAGACGAAGTGCGCAAACGCTTTGGTGGTATGGTCAACGCATTCCAATTCGGCGCACCGCCCCACGGTGGCTGCGCGGCAGGGATTGACCGTATTGTAATGCTTTTGGCGGATACCCAAAACATTCGCGAAGTCATCATGTTCCCAATGAACCAACGCGCCGAAGATTTGATGATGAATGCACCATCAGATCCGTTGCCCGAGCAGTTGATGGAGCTTAACTTGCGAGTGATCCCGCAAAACTAAGGACAGTTCTTCACGACACCCCCAATTGGGCTATAAGTGAATAATTGGAATTGGGTTAGTATGCGCTTTGTTAACGAATCAGAGGTTTTCAAAGAGTATGCAGCCACCACCCAAATTAACCCCCAGAGAGCAAGAAATATTACCTTTCTTGACCTCGGGGGCCAATCGCAATGAAATTGCGAGCCATTTCGGGTTGTCGGCCGAGACAGTAAAACGGCATACACGTAACATTTTGGCGAAATTTGGCGCAAAAACGCTTCGCGACGGTATGTGGGACATCACGGATTACCTGAACAATTATGGGCTGCCTGATCCGCTGTATCCTTTATTTGCACATAAGGTGATTGCGGAGCATGTGTATGACGTCGATACGCGCACAATGACCGTGATATGCGAATGAGGAACGCGA
>RGAJ01000170.1 GCA_009920225.1 Paracoccaceae bacterium | reverse complement strand
CAGGTTATCAAAACCTTTGGGGAATTCGTAGTCGCGGGAAATTACGTCGTCGGTATCTTCGTTTTCATTATCCTAACCATTATCAACCTTGTCGTGATCACCAAGGGCGCAGGCCGCGTCTCCGAAGTTGCCGCCCGCTTCACGCTTGACGCAATGCCGGGCAAACAAATGGCGATCGATGCCGATCTGAATGCTGGCGTTCTGAACGCGGAAGAAGCGACAGCGCGGCGAAGTGAGGTCGCCGAAGAAGCTGATTTCTATGGCTCTATGGATGGTGCATCGAAATTCGTCAAAGGAGACGCCATCGCTGGTATCTTGATCCTCGCGATCAATATCATTGGGGGTCTGACAATCGGTATTGTCCAGCATGATATGGCCGTTGGCGACGCAGCCCAGACCTACATTCTTTTGTCAATCGGTGATGGCCTGGTCGCGCAAATCCCCTCGCTCCTGTTGTCCATTGCCACCGCGATCATAGTGACGAGGGTATCCTCGAAACACAACATGGCCCAACACATCTCGCGACAGGTTCACATTTCGCGGGCATGGATCCCGACAGCCGCCGTGGTAGCGGTTTTGGGGCTAGTGCCTGGCATGCCGAACCAATTGTTCTTGTTCTTCGCAATAGGTGCGGCGGTGGCTGCCTATTTTGCCATTCAGTCGGAAAGCGCCAAAGCCGATAATATTCAGGAAGAAGATGCCAAAGAGGCACCCTTTTCAGGGGATCTAGTCACCTTGGAGGATGTGACAGATTATGCGGCGGTATCGTTGCAACTTGGATACGGGCTGATTGCATTAGTTGATGACGACAAGGCCGGACCACTTGTATCACGCATCACGTCGATCCGGCGCGAAGTGTCAAAGGTGCTGGGCTTTGTCGTGCCTGCGGTGCGGATCCGCGATGACCTTGCATTACCGCCCAATCAATACCGCATCCGCATCGGCCATACCATTGTGGGTGAAGACATCGTCTATCCTGATCGCAAGCTTGCCCTGCCCGGTGATAGCTCGACAGTTGATCTCGATGGCATCAAGGTGCGCGATCCGTCCTTTGGGGTTGAAGCAATCTGGATCCGCCCCACACAGCAAATACAGGCCGAGGCAAATGATTACGTTGTCATTGAACCCATCTCAGTCATCGCAACCCATATGAGCCAATTACTCACCAAGCATGCCGCAGATCTGATTGGCCAAGATGATGTTCAAGCCATGCTCGACAATCTTGCAAAGCGCCACCCACAACTGGTGCAATCGATCGTACCGAAACTTCTTCCGCTACATGTATTAACAGAGGTTCTGCGCCTTTTGCTGATCGAGCGTATCCCAATCGCGGATCTACGTAAGATACTCGAGGGGCTATCTGTCATAGCCCCCAATGTCAAAAACCCGATAACGATGTCTGAGGCGCTCCGCCCAAGTTTGGTACCGCTTTTGATTCAACAGTTATCCGCTCTTGGGCAAACGATGCCCGTAATCACTTTGACCCCTGATTTCGAACAGCTCTTGCTGCGCACCCAACGCCAAAACGGGGATGAAGGTCTAGTACTCGATGGCGGGCTGGCCAAGAACTTGCTGCAATCACTTAACGAGGTTAGCGAGCGGTTGGTTAATGAAAACCGGCCCTGCATACTAGTGGTTGCCCCTCAGATCCGCCGCAATTTGGCTGATTTTGTACGCAACCATGTTCCACAGGTTGTTATCCTTGGCTTTACCGAGTTGCCCGAGAACCGCAGCGTCGAAGTGGTTGCCACCATCGGTGATTTCAATGGTCCACCATTAGGCCAACCCCCTGACAAATCAAAGGTGAATTGAAATGCCAACCGTAACAGTGCTTGCACCTGACAGCTCCCTTGCGATGGATGAGGTGATCCGCCAACTCGGCGAGAACGCCTTTATTATTGCAACCAATGCACGCAACGGGCAGGTCGAGATCCTCGCCACAAACGATCCGGAAAAACTGAAGACACAACGCAAACGCGCTACCACGGTAAGCTTTGCCGACGCGATCTCGGAACATTTGGCGCAAAACGCAGAAACAGATGCCCAAACCACAGGCGTTGTTCCGACTGCTCCGATCTTTTTCAGCAATCGTGCAGATGGCAGAAATGAAAAGCTTGAATTAACAGCGCCTGTGACAAGAGACGCGGCACAAACGGAGAGCGATACTAACGATGGAAAAGGTCTGAACAAGGTTGTACCGATTGTCCGTCATAAAAGAAATGCAACTAAAAGCGACCGGCTCAATGATCGGCCTGACGATCCAATCCAGGCCCAGGGCCCGATTGCACCAACCGCACCGAGCTTGCCGCAAGTGCGCGAAACGTCGCCATTTACTGCTTCAGATCACTCTGTACAAGATGAGGAGGAGCTGCGCCCCCTCATAAGCAACCTTGCCGTCCTACTAGCCCAGCTCGAGGAACGTATGAGACCGACACCCCAAATGGAGTCAACCCCAGCCGTCTTGGTCGATCCTTTGGCGATCGCTGGATTTTCGGACAAGATCATCACGCGCCTCGCACCTCCCATTGACACGTCTGACCGAGCACAGGCCTTTGCAGCCGCCTTGACGCAAAAGCTGGTCATGCCCGATCCGCTTGCAAGCCTGTCCGCTCGTATGTTGGTGGTTATCGGGGCAAGCGGGGTGGGAAAATCCACTCTCGCAGGCAAGATCGCTGCGCTGACACTTGCGACCAAGCCGAACCGCGACATCGCGCTAATTTCGCTCACTGGGGCGCCGGGTTTTACAAGGACGCCCCTGGCAGCCCATGCGACGATCCTTTCCGTGGAACATGTACATATGCACGTCAACCAGTTGGAGGCCGCCCATTTCGCTACACCGGATACGACCTTTATCTTAGATAGCAATCTCGACCCCGAAGTGCTTATCCGAACACTTGGGCCATTGCGGGACCAGATGGCAATAGACGAACTGGTTGTGGTCCTTGCCATTCCCGCCGGCGTCAGCCTTGCGCGCCTTGCTGGTGAACTCAAGAAATACGAAATGTTAGTACCTGTCGTTGCGCTCACAAAGCTTGACGAATACGAATTATCCTCGCAAGAAACTTCACAAATTGCCGAGGCTGGTACGCAGATTGCGTGGTTATCGGGGACGCGCGACCTGAATGGTTCCTTGGCACCTGTAACAGAAGAGATGATAAACGAATTCCTAATGGGCCTGCTCGAGGTCCAGTCTTGACTAAAACTTTGGGCAGTTTTTGCGCGAAAGGAACCAAATGGCGCAATCCATCGCAATCGCTAGCGGCAAGGGTGGGGTCGGCAAGACAAGTGTCGCCGTGAACCTCGCTCTCGTATTGCATCAGTTGGGTTCTCGGGTGACCTTACTCGATGCAGATTTCGGTACAGCTAACGCACATATCTTGATGGGTGAGAATTTACGCCCAACGGCTGAAAAATCTATACTAGCCAATGAACCCGTGAAAAATGCGCTGACGAAAACAATACATGGCGTGGCGCTTTTGTCAGGTGGGTCAACAGCGTTAAATTTACTAGACTTGAAAAATCAAGAACGGCTTCAACTTATCCGCAAGATCGAAGCGCTGGATCAAGAGACGGATTACCTGATCGTGGACACGCCTGCAGGTGCAAGTGATGCAACCCTGGCTTTTGTGGCCGCGTCGGATCGCATTCTATTGATCGTAGTCGGCGAACCGACAAGTTTTATGGATGCTTATACGCTCTTGAAAGCAGCCCATCTTGAACATGGTATTCGTAGTGTTTCTGTTATGATCAACATGGTACGCGACGCTGCCGAAGCGCGCCGCCATTTTGACCAGTTTCAAGCGATCGCACTGCGTTTCCTCGATGTTGAGCTGACTCTGGCCGGACATTTACCTATGTCGTTACCCTTACGCCGTTCGGTTGTTGCCCGCCGTCCTCTCATGTCCAATCCCGGCACGGCCCAAAGCATCGAGGGACAAGCTTTCATGACAATTGCGCAAAAACTTCTGAAAGCGCCTAAGAATGCACCGAACGGCATCCGCTTCTTTTTTGACAATGAGAAGAATGAGGTATGATGTTACGCGCCAATTACCCTGAACAGCGACCTTCGCCCCATGAACTTATCACCAGTCAGATGGAACAAGTGCGTAGGATCGCTCATTATTTTCATGGTCGGGTGCGTGGCGCGGTCGAGGTCGATGACCTGATCCAAGTAGGTTATGTGGGGCTGGTTGATGCCGCCCAAAAATATGAACGAAAGGAGGGGGCCAGTTTTGCCACCTACGCAGGGATCAAGATTAGGGGGGCGATCGCCGATCATTTGCGGCGCGCTTCAAACCTGTGCCGTACCACGATCCTGAACCGCCAAAAGGTCAAGAGCGCTACGCTCACCCTCGAACGCCGCCTGCAACGCTTACCAAACTCTATTGAAATTGCTGAAGAGCTTGGCATTGGTGTCAATGAATACGAGCAATGGCGTCAAGCCTTTCAAGCCAATACACTGCAAACGATCGAAGAGGTTCATGACGAATTTTCGGTCTGGTTTTTTAGTAGAACAGGCAACCCTGAGGAAGAAATCAACAAGACCGAATTGCGCGCCGCATTGCGCAAAGCACTTGAAACTCTTAGTCATCGCGAAGCGCTGGTTATCCAGCTTTACTATGTTGAAGAATGTAACATCTACGAAATTGCCGAAATTTTGGGGGTTACAACCGGCCGTGTTTCGCAGATCAAAACAGCCGCTATTGTCAATTTGCGTAACCGATTGATGGATCTCACGGGCGATACACAGGCTTAAGGAAACTCAGCGATGGGGCTTAATCCCAGCGTCATGCGTGAAAGGCTTTCATGCCTGCAGATGTTTCTGCAGAGCGCAGAATTGCGTTTGATCGGAGCCAAAGCCCATGCCGAGATCGAGATGAATTGTGAGTTGACGAATATCGCACGCAGCAATTGTCAGATCAGACTCACTCCTGTCGATATCATTGGCCAGACAACGGTTGGGCATATCGAGATACCAAC
>RGAJ01000169.1 GCA_009920225.1 Paracoccaceae bacterium | reverse complement strand
TGATACGCAGATATCGTCTTTTATGCAATCACAGCGTTAAGGATACGGCAAAAAACAGCACAGGGATCAGACCCGCATCCCTGTTTGATCGAAACAGGCGCAACAAAACCGAAGGTGACTCAGTCTCTAATCGCATCAGCTGCCAGATCAAATGCAGGGCAAATGCAGGGGTGGCGCACAGCGCAATGGACATTGAAAGAATGGATCGGTCCTTGGTCACAATGAAGGCTGCAAGCCCCAGCAAAAGGGTGCTGATTATCCCGAAAACGATCAACCATTGCTTTGAGGCATCGCCGAATAATCGAGCGGTGGATTTCACACCGATCAAAGCGTCGTCCTCTTTGTCTTGGTGGGCATAGATTGTGTCGTAAAACAGTGTCCAAGAAATCCCGGCAAGATAGAGCAATACAGCAGGTGAACCGATTGCGCCTGTGTGTGCAACATAGGCCAACAAGGCGCCCCAATTAAAGGCCAGCCCCAAAAAGACCTGCGGCCACCAAGTAAAGCGCTTGGCAAAGGGGTAAATTGCGACAAGCCCCAACGACAATACCCCCAAGGCGATTGCGGTTATATTGTATGAAAACAAGATCATCGCGCCCAAAAGCGATTGTAGCACCATCCAAATGATGGCTTGGCTGACACTGACTTGCCCCGACGGAATTGGACGCGACCGCGTGCGTTCCACTGCGCCGTCAAAATTGCGATCAGTGATGTCGTTCCACGTACAGCCCGCACCTCGCATGAGAAATGCGCCAATGGCACAGGACAGAAAAATCCAAAGGTCCATCCATTGTGCCTGATCTGTCGACAGCATCGCCGCTAACAACCCCCACCAGCACGGGATCAACAAAAGCCATGTTCCAATGGGACGATCTGCCCGAGACAGTCGTAGATATGGCCGGATGGGGGCAGGGGCCAAATGATCCACCCAATTTCCGCGCACTGCGTCAGAAACTTGGCCTGTGACCTCTGGTCTTGTCTGGTTTTGAGACATAGTATGCACCCCATGACAGCGAAAATTCGACTCTTTGTAGATCACCCTTTGGCCCAAGCGCAATCGGTTCCTTTGGATCGGGATCAGGCAAATTATCTATTTGCCGTGATGCGTCTGTCGGTGGGCGATCAGATTTTGGTGATTAATGGCGTCGATGGTGAATGGTTGGCATCGGTGACCGCTGGATCAAAACGCGGGGGCGAATTGACCTGTTTGGAACAAACGCGGCACTTGCAAACACCGCCTGATCTGTGGTTGATTTTTGCGCCAATCAAAAAGGCGCGAACGGATTTTATCGTTGAAAAGGCCACCGAATTGGGGGCCGCAGCCATTTTTCCGGTACAAACCGATTTCACGAATTCGGAGCGCATTCGACAAGACCGCCTGCAGGCGCATGCAATCGAAGCGACAGAACAATGCGGCGGCACCTATGTTCCACAGGTGCATGAACTGCAATCATTGACCAAGGTTTTGGATACATGGCCGCAGGACCGATATATTTTATTCTGTGATGAGACCAAAGTTGGCGAAACCCCAACCCCTTTCGACCAACTGCCAAAAGGGAAATGGGCGATTCTGATTGGTCCCGAAGGCGGGTTTTCTGATGCCGAGCGCGCGCGCTTGCACGCCATGTCACATGCTTTCCCGATAAGCCTTGGCCCACGCATTTTACGCGCGGATACCGCCGCAGTCAGCGCGCTGAGCCTGTGGCAAATGACATTGGGGGATTGGACATGATCCGTGCAGACGCAAAAGAAGCGCTTTGGCGATGGCGTGAAGTGGCCTATGCCCTTGGAGTTGGATGTGTCGGGGTTTACTGGGCAACGACATATTTTGGTATTTTGCAGATCGTCGGCTATGCCGTGACCTGCATCGCGATCCTGTTGGCGGTCGTTGGCATCCAACGCGGGCGGTTTCGCAACTCTGCCACCGGCCAAGGTGTCGTGACCTATATCGAGGGTCAAGTTACCTATTTCGGGCCGTATTCCGGGGGGATGATTGCAATTGATGATATATCGGCCATTCGCCTTGAAATATCAGGAAAAACAAAAGCGTGGATGATTGAACAACCCGCACAACCCGCTGTGATGATTCCCGTGGACGCACAAGGCGCAGATCAGTTGTTTGATGTCTTTGCTGCGCTGCCCGGGCTCAAGATTGAATATATGCTGTCCAAGCTATCACATGATCGTGAAGGATCTGTTCTTATTTGGCAGCGTGATACATATCTGGGCGCGAATAAATACTTGCATTGACACCGAGATCAAAGACGATCATCACCATTCCCAAAGAAACCAAAGCGGAGCGCAGAACATGTCCATTCCTCAATCTGGTGGCGGCCCAATCGAGCGTCCCGAGCAAATGGTTGAATATCTTGCTTCGGGGTGCAAACCCAAAGAAGATTGGCGTATTGGCACCGAGCATGAAAAATTCGGATATTGCAAAGACACTTTAAATCCACTGCCTTATCAAGGGCCGCGGTCCATTCAGGCCGTGTTAGAGGGATTGCGTGATCGCTATGGTTGGTCCCCTGTGACCGAAGCGGGTAATATAATTGGTTTGACCAAGGATGGGGCCAATGTGTCCCTTGAACCCGGTGGTCAGTTGGAACTGTCGGGTGCCCCGCTTGAAACCATTCACCAAACTTGTGACGAGGTGAACAGCCACCTGCGCGAAGTGAAATCAATCGCCGATGAAATCGGGGTTGGTTTCATTGGTTTGGGTGCTGCCCCGCATTGGACGCACGCAGAAATGCCGATGATGCCGAAAGGCCGGTATCGGTTGATGACCGATTACATGGATCGCGTTGGCACCATGGGCAAAACCATGATGTATCGCACTTGTACCGTCCAGGTGAATTTGGATTTCGGGTCCGAGGCGGACATGGTGCAAAAACTGCGCGTGGCCTTGGCATTGCAACCTGTCGCAACAGCGTTGTTCGCGAATTCTCCGTTTTTGGAAGGCAAAGCAAACGGCCACAAAAGCTGGCGCAGCCGCGTCTGGCGCGATCTGGATGCGGATCGCACGGGTATGCTGCCGTTTGTGTTCGAAGATGGCTTTGGGTTTGAGCATTGGGTTGACTATGCCTTGGATGTTCCAATGTATTTCGTCTATCGCGATGGTCAGTATATCAATGCGCTGGGCCAATCGTTCCGCGATTTCCTAAAAGGTCAATTGCCTGCACTGCCTGGTGAAACACCAACGCTGTCGGATTGGGCGGATCACTTGACGACCGTATTCCCCGAAGCCCGTATCAAGAAGTTTATCGAAATGCGTGGGGCCGATGGTGGCCCATGGCGTCGGTTGTGCGCGCTGCCTGCGCTTTGGGTTGGGCTGTGCTATGACCAATCTGCATTGGATGCGGCATGGGATTTGGTCAAAGGCTTTGATGCAGAAACCCGCGACGCATTGCGTGTGGCGGCGTCCGAACAAGGGCTTGATGCCAAAGTTGGATCCATCAAAATGATGGACCTTGCCAAAGAGGTTGTCGCGATTGCGCAAAGCGGCCTTAAGGCGCGGGCGCGTCCGGGATCGGGGGGCATGGTGCCAGATGAAACCCATTTCCTGAACGCACTGCAAGAAAGCCTTGAGACTGGCAAAACGCCGGCAGATGAATTGTTGGATCACTATAATGGCGATTGGGGCCAAGATGTGACACGGGTTTTTGGTGAATATAGCTATTAAAAACCACAACAATTTTACATGTTAACCGCTGCGGTAAGGTTTATCGCCTATTTCTGATCTTGGGTGAGAAATAGGTTGTGAATTATGACGACACATAAAAATGTCGCGCCGGTCATCATCAAACGTAAGAAAATCATCGTCAGTGGTGGACACCACGGCGGCGCGTGGAAAGTGGCTTATGCCGACTTTGTGACCGCGATGATGGCTTTCTTTATGTTGATGTGGCTTTTGAACGCGACGACAGAACAACAACGCAAAGGGCTTGCGGATTACTTTAGTCCGACATTTGCAATCAATCGTACCTCTGGCGGGGGCGACAGTTCCTTTGTGGGCGATTCCATCTTTACCGAAGATACCTTAACCCGTCAGGGCATTGGGGCATCGACCATTCATCCGACCGAAAGCGTCGGATCGCGTGGGACATCGGGTTTGGATGATCAAGGCGTGCAAGAGGACGAAAGCCTGAATGCCTTGCGCGACGTACAAGACCGGCTAAAAGCACGTTCTGGTGAAAGCGCGGTATCCGATGATGTGCTAAAGCATATTGTCACCGCTGTGACCGACGAAGGTTTGGTCGTCGAAATCTTTGATCGGCCAAATCGTGCCCTGTTTGATGATGAAAACCGACCAACACAAATTTTGACGCACCTTGCGCAAATTTTGGTTGAAAGCGCCCAGATCGTCACCAACCCCATCGCGATTGAGGCCCATGTCGCCGCAACACCAGTGGTGTTTGCCGACAGAAATCATTGGAAAGATACCGTTGATCGTGCCGAGGTGATGCGCGGTTTGATCCTTGCCTCTGGCATGCCCTCAGATCGTGTTGCACGGATCACGGGTCACAGTGATCGTGAACATCGGGTGCGTAACCCGATGGCCACCAGAAACAACAGGCTTGAAATCATCTTTCTGCGACAGAATTAGATTCAAATTTAAATATTAGGTGAATGTTAAGACCGCGCCATTACTTCTGATGACCGATCAGTCAATAGAATCGAAAGGCGCGGCTATGACGATATCATCTTCTTTGAATGCAAGTGTTGCGGGGTTGGCCGCGAATGCCAGTCGGCTGGCTACGATTTCGGACAACATCGCAAATTCTGCGACCTATGGGTATCGCCGTGTTCAAGCGGATTTCCATTCAATGGTCATCGCGTCAACGGGCGGAACGTATTCGGCCGGTGGCGTGCGCACAACAACGCAGCGACTGATTGACCAAGGTGGCGCGCTGACTTCCACAGCAAACCCGACAGATCTGGCTGTTCGTGGCAGGGGGTTTTTACCCGTGTCGCGCGTGTCTGAAGTATCGGTTCAAAATGGGGGCAGCACGA
>RGAJ01000168.1 GCA_009920225.1 Paracoccaceae bacterium | reverse complement strand
GAACCGACATCCGCACTTGATCCAGAATTGGAACAAGAAGTTGTTCGTGTTATAAAAGACTTGGCGGCCGAAGGCCGAACCATGTTAATCGTAACGCATGACATGAAAATGGCAGCAGATGTATCAGACCACGTCGTATTTTTGCATCAAGGATTGATCGAAGAAGAAGGCGATCCAGCGACCTTGTTCGCCAATCCGACGTCTGAGCGATTAAAACAGTTTCTAAGTTCAACACAGGCGTAACCACGCCTAAACCTCTTGGGGAGAAAACCATGAAAAAACTAATTCTAGGTACCGCAGTTGTCGCGCTGAGCGCGGGATTTGCATTCGCAGGCAGCCATTCGGTTGTCCGCATGGGGACCGAGGGCGCCTACCCTCCCTACAACTACATCGACGACAAAGGTGAAGTTGCAGGCTTTGAACGCGAATTGGGCGACGAATTGTGCGCACGCGCAGAATTGACATGTGAATGGGTCACCAATGACTGGGACAGCATCATTCCAAACTTGGTCTCTGGCAACTATGACACCATCATTGCCGGCATGTCGATCACAGACGAGCGCAAAGAAAAAATCGACTTCACAACAAACTACACACAGCCAGATCCATCTGCATTCCTTGCATTGTCTGACAGTGTCGATGTCGCAACCGGTGTGATCGCCACGCAAGCAAGCACAATCCAAGCAAGCTATATCGCGCAATCTGGCGCGACATTGATCGAATTCGCAACACCAGAAGAAACAATCGCAGCCGTTCGTAATGGCGAAGCTGATGCCGTTTTGGCAGACCGCGCGTACCTAGAGCCAATCGCAGCAGAAGGCGGTGATTTGGTTATTTTGGAACAAAACGTTCTGATCGGTGGCGGTGTTGGCATGGGTATCCGTAAATCTGACACAGAATTGCGCGATAAATTCACTGCAGCGATCGAATCGATGAAAGCAGACGGCACATTGAACGCGCTGATCGTAAAGCACGGCATCGGCGAAACATTCTAATCGCCTGATGAACGCAAAGGCCCCCTCGCAAACCGCGTCGGGGCCTTTGTTACCCACTGATACATGACCCAGAACATCATCATAATTGGCCAAGGCATCAATGCTGCGTGTACAGCGTTGGAATTGTCGCGCCGGTCATCTGATTTTGCCATCACGATGATTGCCGATCACCGCGCAACGAACGGTGCAATCGCAAGCGGCGCATCATGGGGCTGGGTCAATGCCCATACGGATCACAATGAAGCATATTACCGGTTTCGAAACAGTTCGCGCGCGCTCTGGCATGGACTGATCTGGGACTATCCGCAGATATCTGCGCGCATTCAGTCCAGCGTTGTTTTTGATCTTCCACCTGAAGACATTGAAAACACCGCCGTCGAACATGCGGCATGGGGGTATCCTGTGACTGCAGTCTCGCGCACGGGGGTTGAAACCATCTTACCCCAGTTTCGCACGCCCCCCGACGCCGCACTTTTTACCAAAGGTGAAGTTGCCGTCGAAACCGAAATCGTGGCGGGTGAATTGGCTGCGCTGTCGGGCGCAACACAGATCACGGCCCATGTCCATGGTCTGATCCAAGAGGGCGGCAAACTGCGCGGTGTTATGACCGACGCAGGGCCCCAAACCGCCGATCACATTATTTTAGCAGCAGGCCACGGAACACCTGCCTTGCTTGGCACAATCGGGATCGCCTATGACCTGGACCAGTCGTTCGGACTGTTGGTGCGCACAAAACCGATGATGCACTGGCTCGACACCATGATCATGGGACCTGATTACCATATCCGCCAATGCATCGATGGATCGCTATTGATCGGCGGAACGTTTGACGCAAATAACGACACATCGCGCAATGTATTAGATACGGCGCAAAATTTGTGTCGCCGCGTCGAGGCAAATTTTGACATGCCTCTTGGCCGTCAAGAACACCTTGAGATTGCACGCTTTTCGATTGGAAAACGGGTCCTTCCCAAAGGCGGTCTTCCGCACATTGGTCCTGTAGGACATCACCCCAACCTATTTGCAATGGCAATGCACGGCGGCGTGACCAACGCGCCCTTGGCCGCGACGGTCTGTGCCGATCATATCATGGGGCTGCAACGACGCCCCGAAACACTGCCGTTTACATTTCCACCCTTGGAAAAGGAACCATCCCATGTTTGAACATTGCGCCGCGCCTGACACGCTCAATTCATTCCATTGGATGTTGTGCTATCTGACCACGGGCAAGCACATGGGGCTCTATATTTCGTTTGGCACGGTTTTGTTGCTGTTGGCGATCACGGCACCATCGGCGTTGTTGTTTGGTTTTGGTGGGGCCGTTGCGGCGCGATCACGGTTTTTTCCACTGTCCATCCTTGGGCGCGGGTATATTTCGATTGTGCGCGGCGTGCCCGATATTGCGTTTTTCTTGTTCTTTGTCATTGCGCTGGACCAAGGATTGGAATGGTTGCGCCATAAATGGAAATGCCCCGAATGGACCGATGCCATTTGGCAGGGCAATGATTTTGTCGTCTGCCAAGCCGCCAAGCTGCCCTTGGGCACATCGCCGCAATGGATGCATGAAGTCTATGGTTTTGCTTTGGCGGTTTTAACCTTCGCGATTGTGTTCGGCGCATTCGCCGCAAACGTTTTATACGGTGCTATGACCGCCGTTCCAAAGGCGCAGATTGAAACCGCCTCTGCCTATGGCATGTCGAACCGCCAAACCTTTTGGCGTATTATCGTGCCGCAAATGTGGGTCTATGCCCTGCCTGGATTGGGGAACCTGTGGATGGTTTTGATCAAAGCCACGCCTTTGCTGTTCCTTTTGGGGATCGAGGACATTGTGTATTGGGCCCGTGAATTGGGCGGCACGAAAACCTCACGCTTTACCGATTATCCGCACGGAGATTGGCGGATGTGGTATTTCCTAATGCTCTTGGTGTTTTACCTAGGGTTTACAAAACTGTCTGAACTGGTGTTGGACCGTGTGATGACGCGCCTAACCTTTGGACAAGCCACCGCAGGCGGTGAAGCACAACGGAGGGCAAACGCATGAGCTGTTGGGATATTATTGCCGATTACGGTCTACGCTCAATCGGGATTGGTGAACGCCTGTTGCCGCGCAGCGATTTTACGCTGTGTCATCAATTCACCCTGATTGGATCGGGATTGATCTGGAATATTTACTTTGGGGTTATCGCGTTGATCGCTGGCTTCTTTTTGGCGACTGCTGTTGCCATGGGCAAAGCATCACGCAATGTTGTGATCCGCAAAGCATCAGAATGGTTTATCTTTGTCTTTCGTGGATCGCCGCTGTTTATCCAGTTCTTTTTTGCCTATTTTCTGTTTCTTGCGTTAAAGTCGCAATCCGACATCTTTGGTGCATTCACAGCCGCATGGTTGGGCGCATTGGTCGTTTTGTTCCTAAATACCGCAGCCTACAGTGGCGAGATTTTCTATGGCGCCTATCTGTCGATCCCCAAGGGTGATATTGAGGCTGCCGATGCCTATGGCATGACAGGCTGGACGCGGTTTCGCCGCATTACATGGCCCACGATGTTACGCCTTGCGTGGCCGGCATATACGAACGAAGCGATCTTTTTGTTCCATGCCACGACCTTGGTGTTTTTCTCGGGGTTTCCTGCGATCCAACAAAAGGGTGATGCGCTGTATTATGCGAATTATTTCGCTGACAAAACCTTTAACCCGTTTATCCCCTATCCGATTTTGGCGGGGTATTTCATCGTCTTGGTGTTGATCGTGATTTCATTTTTTGGGTTTATCAACAAACGGTTGAACCGCCATCTTCCACAGGATTCACGTGGTAAATTACGGTTTAAATTGAACCTTATTCGGTAAAGAGGGAAAAGCTGACGTAAAGTCACCTTTAAATTTTCTAGACAAACACAATTGCCCCAGCAATAATTTGATCAAATTATTTCCTGAGGATACTATGGAACTCGACCAAATCCTAACGTTTAGGGTCGCAGCCTGCGACCTTAACGGGCAGATGCGGGGCAAACGGCTACCCATTAGCGACTATCAAAAACTGGACAATGGTTTGGTAAGAATGCCATTGTCTGTCATGAACGTGGATGTCTGGGGCGCAGACATCATCAAATCCCCCCTTGTGTTTGACAGCGGCGATCAAGACGGCGTTTTATTTCCGACTGAACGCGGATCGGTACCTATGCCGTGGCTGAGCGCGCCGACTGTCTTTGTCCCAATGTGGATGTACCGCGAAGATGGCACCCCCTTTGAAGGGGACCCCCGCCATGCCTTGGCAGCCGTTTTAAAACGCTATGCCGCGCATGGATGGACCGTGACCGCCGCGACAGAATTAGAGTTTTACTTGGTCGATGACAGCGGCGACAGCCTTGCACCGCCGATCAATCCGCTAAGCGGTCGCCCTGTGCATGGGCATGCGTATATGTCATTGCGCCAACTCGATGCGTTCGACGCCTATTTCACCGAACTCTACCAAGCCTGCGCATCGATGAACATCGACGCGCAAACCGCAATTTCAGAGGCGGGGTTGGGGCAATTTGAAATCAACCTAAACCACACCGACGCAATGCGAATGGCCGATGACACATGGATGTTCAAGGCCCTCGTGCGTGGCTTGGCTCGCAAACACGGGATGGCGGCCACGTTCATGGCAAAGCCGTTTTTGGGCGATGCAGGTAACGGTATGCACATGCATTTTTCGGTCACCGAAAAAGAGGGAAAGAACATCTTTGACGATGGCACACCGATGGGAACAGATGCATTGCGACATGCCGTTGCGGGATGCTTGAACGCGATGCCCGCGTCGACTTTGGTCTTTGCGCCCCATGGCAATAGCTTTGAACGCCTGACACCGGGATCCCACGCGCCAACAGGTGTGTCGTGGGGATATGAAAACCGTACCGCGGCGCTGCGCATTCCCGCCGGCAACACCAAAGCGCGGCGGATCGAACATCGAGTGGCCTGTGGCGATATCAATCCATATCTGCTCTTTAGTCTCGTTTTGGGCGCAGCTTTGGTTGGGATC
>RGAJ01000167.1 GCA_009920225.1 Paracoccaceae bacterium | reverse complement strand
CACCGTGTCATCAAATCTGGCGCAGATCACATCACTGTCGCAGCGCATGGCGCGCATCATCAAAAATCTACGCGCGTTTGCGCGAAATGAACATGAACCAATGGGGCGTGTCGATGTGGTAAGCGTGGTCGATAGCGCGATAGAGCTCATGCAAAGCCGATGCAACAAAGACGGGATCAGGATTGATTGGACAGCCCCCACTCATCCAATCTATGTGATTGCGGGTGACGTGCGATTGGGGCAGGTGGTCGTCAACCTGATTTCCAACGCCGCCGACGCAATGGCGCATTCCCGCGACCGTGTTATCCGAATTGGCATCACGCGCTCAGACACCGTTCATTTGTGGGTGGCCGATACCGGTCCCGGGATTGCAGAGCCGGAAAAGATTTTTGACCCGTTTTATTCGACAAAAACCGTTGGGGACGAAGATGGCATGGGATTGGGCCTATCGATTTCCTATGGTTTGGTGCAAAGCTTTGGGGGTGACATTCGGGGTGAAAATACCATAGATGGCGCAAAGCTAACGGTGGAATTGCAACCCTATCACGAGGACGCATAATGGGGCGGGTTTTGGTCATTGATGACGATGCAGCGGTGCGGGCGGCCTTGGGGCAAACGCTTGAACTTGCCGATCACAGCGTCATTACGACAGGGTCGTTTGTAGAAGCCAAAGATCATATCGCCCATGGATTTGATGGCGTGATTTTGACCGATGTTCGCATGCCGGGGCGTGACGGGTTTTATGTGCTGGACTACGTCCATTCTGTGGATGTCGATTTGCCTATCATCATTCTAACGGGCGAAGGTGATATCCCGATGGCGGTCCGTGCGGTCGGGCGCGGCGCGTTTGATTTTCTGGAAAAACCCTGTGGCGCAGACACGTTGTTGCCCGTTATCGATCGGGCGTTGACCACGCGGCATTTGGTCTTGGAAAACCGACGGCTGAAAGAGCAGTTAGAGAAAAGCGATCCTGCCGCGCGGCTGATCTTTGGCGATTCAGGTGCGGCCGAACAATTGCGAAAACAGGTGCGTGCGGCTGCGGCCTTGCAAACGGATGTCTTGGTCACCGGCGCACCGGGAACCGGAATATCCAAAGTCGCCGAAGTGATCCATATGTCGTCGACATTTTCCAAAGGTCCGTTTTTCAAACGATCCGCCGACGGATTAGGGCGCGAAGAATTGGTGATTGCGCTGTCCAATTGCATTGGTGGTACGCTGTTTCTAGATGCCATTGAAACCATGCCGCCCGATACGCAAATTGCTCTCCAAGATCATATGGACGGGACCGATCCAATGCCGCGCATCATCGCAGGAAGCAATGTGCCATTGGACCAATTAGAACGCGATGGTCGGTTGATGGTGGATTTGTTTTATCGCGTGTCGACAGTGACGGTGCGCATCCCGTCGCTGTCCGAGCGCCCCGAAGACATACCGATCCTGTTTCGCCACTATGTCGCCCAAGCGGCAGAGCAATCAGGACATCCGATGCCAGATATCAGCGCCGATTTTCTGTCCGATCTGATGGCCCGAGATTGGCCAGGGAACGCGCGCGCCTTGATGAGCCTTGCGATGCGTTTTGTCTTAGGCGTCGATAAAAATGACGCACACAGTGCTCTCACAATGCCGAGCTTGGCCGAACAAATTGCAAAGGTTGAAAAATCAATTCTTGTTGACACCTTGCGCAAATGCGATGGCAAAGTCAGCGAAGCCATCAAGGTCCTGCAAATCCCGCGCAAAACTTTTTACGACAAACTGTCAAAATATGGGATTCGGGCGGAAGAATATCGCTAGGTATTTTTGTGCGGAATTCCGCACAGTTGAAAATATGTATGTGTGGAATTTCGCACACCGTTAGCGGTATCATTTTAGGCGTCTGTTTGGGGCGATCGCAAGATGTTGAGTTATATAGATAAATAAATTTTTCATCGCGTGCCAATCTTTGTTTGCACCCCTGTGATCGAATAGGGTTACATACCGCCAGCCCCGCATCGGGCCGTATTTATTTGGGAGGAAATCAGATGAAATTATTTACTGCTGCGCTGACTGCGCTGACCCTTACTGTATCTGCAGGCGCTGTATCTGCAGCCTGTGACGATGGCGAAATCGTCATCAAATTCAGCCACGTGACAACAGAAGCCACACAAAAAGGCAAAGCTGCTGTCGAGCTGATGAACCGCGTGAACGACGAAATGAACGGCAAAGCCTGTATGGAAGTGTTCCCGAACTCGACCCTGTACGATGATGACAAAGTTCTAGAAGCAATGCTGCAAGGCGACGTTCAATTGGCTGCGCCATCCCTGTCAAAGTTCGAACAGTTTACCAAAGTGTTCCGTTTGTTCGACATTCCGTTCATGTTCAAGAACATGGCAGCTGTTGACGAATTCCAAAACTCAGAAGCTGGCCAAGCGATGAAAGAATCCATGGTACGCCGCGGTTTGTTAGGTTTAGATTTCTGGCACAACGGCATGAAGCAATTCTCAGCGAACAAACCATTGATTTCGCCAGAAGACGCAGCTGGTCTGAAGTTCCGTATTCAGCCATCTGAAGTGATCAAAGCGCAAATCGCTGCGTTGAACGCAAGCCCACAGCCAATGGCGTTTTCCGAAGTTTACGGCGCGCTGCAAACAGGTGTTGTGGACGGTCAAGAAAACACATGGTCAAACATCTACACCAAGAAATTCTTTGAAGTCCAAGACGGCGTCACAGAAACAAACCACGGTTTGATCGATTACATGTTGGTGACATCGGTTGATTTCTGGGACGGTCTGCCAGAAGACGTGCGCACACAATTGGGCACAATCATTCAAGAAGTCACCGTTAAAAACAACGCAGAAGGCGGCGACACAGACGCACAAGCACGCCAAGCTGTTTTGGACGCGGGCACCACAATTCGTGAATTGACAGCAGAACAGCGCCAAGCATGGGTTGATGCAATGAAACCTGTTTGGGGTGAATTCCTGGCAGATGTCGGTCAAGAAAATATCGACGCCGCCCAAGCGATTAACGCGAAACATTAATTTCTAAATTAAAATCCCGAGCTGGTGTTTCATTGGCTCGGGATATTTGTATCTACCGAAAACTTTTTGGGGGCAAAGATGTCATCTTCTCGATATCAGCCCAAAGGACCTGTTGGTCGGTTCGTTCATTCTTTTGAAGAAACGGCGATCGCGGTTCTGTTGGGGTTAATGACACTTGTGACCTTTATCAACGTTGTGCTCCGCTATGGGTTTGACACAGGATTGATTTGGGGTCTGGAATTAGTAAGCTTTTTGTTCGCTTGGTTGGTTCTGTTTGGGATCAGCTATGCGGTGAAAGTCACGGCTCATTTGGGCGTAGACGCAGTGATCAACGGCGTCAAACCCAACTATAAAAAGATATTGGGATTGGTGAGCGCGGCCTTGTGCGTTGCCTATGCGTTTTTGCTGTTCAAAGGGGCGTGGGATTATTGGGCAAATTTTGCAAACTTGCCGCAGACGACCGGAAAATGGTTTCCCACCGGTTTTGAAGAGATGAAGCGCACCTCATATCGCGCATGGTACACCGTGATTGATCTGCCGTTTCCCGAATGGTTGCGTTGGATCGAACCATTGATGAATGAGGGCGAAGAATACGAAAAGCTTCCACGCTTTATTCCGTATTTCATGCTGCCCTTCGGCATGGCGCTTTTGCTGTTTCGATTTGTGCAAGCAGCGATCCGCATCATCAAAGGCGACACAGATCGTTTGATTGTCAGCCACGAGGCAGAAGATGCCGTGGATGATGTAAAACACATGAATAGCGAGGGATAAGTTATGGAAGTTGCATTATTATTCGCAATCATCATTGCTTTGCTGATGATTGGTGTTCCAATCGCTGTATCGCTTGGGTTGTCGTCTATTCTGTTCCTATTGGCTTTTAGCGATACGTCGCTTGCCTCAATCGCGCAGTCGTTCTTTCAGGCCATGGCGGGGCATTATACCCTTTTGGCGATCCCGTTCTTTATCTTGGCCAGCACGTTTATGTCGACGGGTGGCGTAGCGAAACGGATCATTCGATTTGCCATCGCGATTGTTGGTCATTTCCCCGGTGGTTTGGCGATTGCAGGCGTGTTTGCCTGTATGCTGTTTGCGGCGCTGTCGGGATCGTCCCCCGCAACCGTTGTCGCCATTGGGTCGATCGTGATCGCCGGAATGCGTCAGGTCGGATATACCAAAGACTTTGCCGCGGGTGTCATCGCAAACGCCGGTACCTTGGGCATCTTGATCCCGCCGTCCATTGTGATGGTGGTCTATGCCTCTGCCACAGATGTGTCGGTGGGCCGGATGTTCCTGGCCGGTGTGATCCCAGGTCTGATGGCGGGTACGATGTTGATGTTGGCGATTTACGTCATAGCACGCTTCAAAAACCTGCCCAAAGGCGAATGGAAGGGATGGGGTGAGGTTATCGAATCCGGTTTGGACGCGA
This sequence comes from Paracoccaceae bacterium, assembly GCA_009920225.1. Classification (GTDB taxonomy): domain Bacteria; phylum Pseudomonadota; class Alphaproteobacteria; order Rhodobacterales; family Rhodobacteraceae; genus CAJXSD01. The sequence continues at coordinate 618 of RGAJ01000167.1, read as the reverse complement.
TTTGGGGTCTTTTGCTGATCGTGATCATCCTTGGCGGAATTTACGGTGGTATCTTTACCCCAACCGAGGCCGCAGCTGTTGCCGCCGTCTATGCGTTTTTAATCGCGAACTTTGTCTATCGTGACATGGGTGTCTTTGCGAAAATCGCGCCAAGGGCCGGTAACTTTGCACCGATTATGGTGCTGGGTGGTGTTGTGTTGGGCATTGCGATTTGGCTTGTGTTTGGTGTGCCTTTGGGGACGGCGACCGTGGGCGGTATCGTGATTGCGACTATTTTGGCAGTGATCGACACGTTGCGGAACGGGCAATTGCCTGTGCCGCGCCATATCTTTGGTGATATGTGGCGTATGGTGACAACCGTGTTCCATAAGGACACGAAAAACACCTTGTTTGACGCGGGCAAGATGACCATCACATTGATGTTTATCATCGCGAATGCGCTGATCTTGAAGCATGTGTTGACCGACGAACAAATCCCGCAACAAATCACCGAAATGATGCTGGCATATGGGTTTGGGCCGGTCATGTTCTTGATCGTTGTGAACGTGATTTTGTTGATCGGTGGCCAGTTTATGGAACCATCAGGTTTGATCGTGATTGTGGCGCCTTTGGTGTTTC
>RGAJ01000166.1 GCA_009920225.1 Paracoccaceae bacterium | reverse complement strand
TTCTGACATCGTCCAAACTGACACCACACTCTCGGCTTGCCCTTTTGTCAGGCTACGCCACGCGCAAAACGCTTCAACACATCATCGCATACCCTGAGCATGTTGAAATAGGCCAGCCCCCCCTCAACCCACTGATTGATCGCGCACTTTTCCTAAAGGCAAGATTTTTCAATCTTTAGGCCATGATAAAACATGCTGAAAACTTTTAAATCCCTGATGCCTTCGGCGAGGATATTTTTTAGACAGAAAATGAGACCAACATGATATTCATTTTTTGTCGGCAAATATCCTGGGGTTTGGGGCAAAGCCCCAAGAGGTTCAAAGTTTGGAAGAAATAATTCCCGTGTTGAATCCGCCCATGCGCAATTCACCGAATAATCTTTGGTATTCGATTTTCGGACATCTGTTCATGATGACCGTGACGCCACGCGCGCGGGCTTTCGCGGCGGCGGCCTCGTGTTGGACACCGATCTGCATCCAGAGGATTGATGGGGATCACGGTGTATCCTTTCAATCCAAGATAACGTCCGACAAAATAACTCGGCCGCGCTGGATTCGTGCTGATCCCGACGATTGCTACGGTTTTGACAGCGCCTAGAACTTTGCGCAGTTCGGCATCTGAATATGTTTCGTCCATCTCTACCCTCTAGTCCGCCTGCAAAACACTGGGGTGAACCCATTCGTGTTCTGACAAAGCAACGCGCCGCTTTGCGCGAAATATTAGAAATTTTCCCAACCCGCGCCATGTGCCCAAACTGGGCGCAGACGCATCACAGGGGAAGTGTTCCCGCCAATCCTTGGGCAGGTCAAGCCCGTGTTCCGACGCATTGGCCAACATCCACGACAAAGGAATATTTGACAGTCCCCGAACCTCTTGTGCGTCGCCCAGATGACCGCCGATATCACCATGGGTTCCGCGAAACCAGACTTGTTCCACATGGGCACCCTCGGGAATTTTATCCAAATCCCAACATTCTGGAAAATATGCAAGGCGTGTTTCATCCAACGCCAAAGCGTGAAAGGCTGCACGCGTATTCGGGCAAACGTGGTGGGAATGAAAGCTGTATTTGTTTGGCAAAAACTTCCACAAAATCGGAATGCGCAGGCCAAGCGCGCTGACGGTATCGAAGACACCCAAAAATTGGATTGGGACATTTGTTTGGCAAAGCGCGTTCGTCACAACTTCGCTTGTGCGTTTGTCTTGATACAAGCGCCAGACCATTTGGATATTGCGCGGTGTTGCCGCATGCGGATGAAGCAGGCCAATTTCATGGATCATACCAACCAAAGACCGCGCTGCAAATGCTCCACGCGAATAGCCAAAAATGTAAATCTTGTCGCCCGCTTCATACCGCGAGGCGAGCGTTCCGTAGGCCTGTCGAATTTGGTGGCCCAAGCCTTGCCCCGTCACGACGCGCAAATTTGAACGCCAATCCCCCCATTGCAATCCGGGCGCATAATAGGTGGTGCGTTTTGCAGTCGATGGACCAAGCAGGCGAAAAATCAAACCAATAGAGGTTTCTTGGCCTTCGCGCAGCGAAGACATGGTACCATCAAGCAATATAACATGCGTGCGCGAGGTATCTTGCGCACGCGCATCATCGCGAAATCGTGGCACATGTGTTGCGATGGATCGCCACAGACGCCAGCCAAGTGCGCGAAGATTTTGCCTAAGCGTCTTTTGCGCCATTGAGCATATTCCAAACGCGATGTGGCGTGAATGGCATATCGGCTTGGCGTACGCCCTGATCCCATAGCGCATCTTGGACCGCATTCGCCACAGCCGCCATTGCGCCCACGGTTCCTGCTTCGCCGCACCCTTTCATGCCCATCAGGTTCGCGGTGGATGGAACGGGCTCAAACTCTAGGTTGATCATCGGCATATCTTTGGCGCGCGGCATTGCATAGTCCATGAATGTCGCGGTCAACAATTGCCCGTCTTCGTCGTAGACGACATGTTCTGTAATCGCTTGCCCCAACCCTTGCGCGATACCGCCATGCACCTGACCTGCAGCCAATAAAGGATTGATAAGGTTTCCAAAATCATCAACGACCGAATATTTCACAACTTGGGTCACACCCGTTTCCGGATCAATCTCTGCCTCGGCGATATGTGCGCCATTTGGATAGGAACGGCCAGGCAGCGTTGTTGTTTGTTCATGAACCAATAAATCCTCGCGCCCATCCGCACGCGCCATTTCGGCGGCTTCGATCAGTGTCGGGCTTAGATTGGATGCGCTTGCGCGGAACCGTTCATCATCAAAAGACACCTCTTGCGGGTCAACGCCCATTTTATCGGCGAGATAGGGCACAAATGCATCAATCATCTTTGACACCGTGGCAAGTGTTGCGGTGTTTTGCGTCGTCACAGACCGTGATCCCCCCGTGCCGCCGCCCTTGGCGATGCGGTCACTGTCGCCTTGGATCACGCGGATGCAGTCCATGGGAATGCCCGTTTGATCGGACAAAAACTTGGCATAGACCGTTTCATGCCCCTGCCCGTTTGATTGGGTTCCCACGAAAATTGAAACGCTGCCATCATCGTTAAACTCAACACGCGCGGTTTCAGAAGGGTCGCCCAGAATGCTTTCGATGTAATAGCAAATTCCAACGCCACGCAATTTGCCACGCGCGGCACTGTCGGCTTTGCGGGTTGCATAGTTTGCCATATCGGCGGTCTGCATCGCGTGATCCAAGACGCGGTGGAAATCCCCAACGTCATAAAGTTCGCCCGTGGCAGATTTATAGGGAAATGCCGCATTCGGGATAAAGTTTATCCGCCGCAATTCAAACGGATCCACACCCAATTCACGCGCCGCACGATCCATCAGGCGCTCCAACACATAAATCGCTTCGGGGCGGCCCGCCCCGCGATAGGCATCCACCTGTGTGGTATTGGTATAAATTCCCTTTACGCCCAAAAACGCGTGTTGCACATCATAGGTTCCCATCAAAACCTTGGCAAACAAATCTGTCTGAAAATCGCGCCCTGCATTGTCAGAGAGCATTGATTCTGTGCGATCTGCCATCCACCGAACGGGTCGGCCCAATGTCATGGCGGCAACGGGCACCACGTAATATTCGGGATAGGTCATCGCCTTCATGCCAAAGCCACCGCCGACATCAGGATTGGTCACACGAATTTTTTCGGCAGGCAGCTGAAGAATTTGCTGCAATCGGTTCTTTTGGTTCCACACACCTTGGCCATTGACAGATAAATGCAACCGATCGCCATCCCATTCGGCATAGCAACCGCGCGGTTCAAGCGAATTGACGATGACACGATTATCGCCCACCTCAAGGCTTACGGTTTTGGCCGCACGATCAAAGATGGCATTCACCGCCGCCTCGTCCCCCATGGCCCAATCGAACGCAAGGTTGCCAGCGACGCCCTCGTGGATCTCTTCGCCACCAATGGCAAGGTCAAGGTGGGGTGTGATTTCGGTGAAATCAAACACGATTGCCTCGGCCGCATCTTTCGCCTGTTCAAGCGTATCGGCAACGATAACGGCAATCGGTTCCCCCACGTGGCGCACCTTGCCATCCGCCAAAAGCGGACGCGCAGGTGATGCGCCTTTGGTGCCATCGCGGTTCTTGACCGTCGCACCCACAAGATCCATAGACACGCCTGCGTCCTTTAGATCTTGCGCGGTGAGGATCAATGCAACACCGTCCATGTCAATCGCATCACTGACGTCCAATTGGTCGATTGTCGCATGCGCGACGGGCGAGCGAAAGACATAGGCGACAAGCGCATCATCGGGCACAATATCATCAACGTACCGACCTTGGCCTGTTAAAAATCGTTGATCTTCTACCCGAGTGATGGGTTGGCTCTTTCCGAATTTTTCCATGACGCACAATCCTAATTTCCTTAGCGTCATAAGTAATGCCTTCGGCGTTAATGTCCAGTGCTTGACTTAGAATTCTTCTAATTTAATCACATGAATAGCACCATAGCCGTTAAATTTACACGCAAGCGACATGCTGTAAGCGCCCATGCCGTCAACGACGATCATGTCCCCTTCTGCAATCGATTTCGGCAATGCCATTGGCTGCGTGACGCGATCAAGGCTATCGCAGGTTGGTCCAAAGACCACACCGGGTCGTAACTCATCCTTGCGCTGCACACCGTGACGATCATACACGCGGATCAAACGCGTGCCAATTGCCGCCATGTCGCGCCATTCTGCAAGCGCCCCATAAATCCCGTCATTCAGGATCACCGCGCCGTTCGGGCGCACCGCCTTGACCGACAGCATGACAGAAAAACTGTCAGACACCATTGAGCGACCCGGTTCACAGACCAATTCAGGCGCCTCAGCACCAAAATATCGATCTTTGGCCTGCGCTATTTCCGCAAAAACGGAGGATAAATCGGGGTACACAACGCCACGATCGGCAGCAAATCCGCCACCAACATTCAATCGGGCAATGCGAACACCTGCGGTTTCACAAATCTGTGCCGCAGCTTTGATGTGGCGTGCCCACGCTGTGTGATCGGTGCATTGTGTTCCCGGATGAAACGTCAGACAGGGAACATAGCCACGCGCCGCCACAATTTTCAAAAGCTCTGCCGCAACTTCGGGGGTCGTTCCGAATTTTTCACCAAAGTCATACGCAGCCCCCTGCATCGGCAGTTTGAACCGTACCGCAATTTCGCTGCCCTTGGGCAAATCACCGAGCTTGTCCAATTCGGTTTTGTCATCAATCGACCATGATCGAACGCCAAAGTCCTTGGCGCATTCAATTTCTTGGCGCGAGCGCACAGGGTTATGGTAGTGCAAGACCGCAGTGGGATTGATCTCACGCACGCGCTGCATTTCGGCAACCGACGCCACATCAAAGGCCTGCATCCCCGCATCAACCAAGGTCTGCAAAACAAGGGGATGATCGTTGGCCTTGACCGCATATGTCACCAAGCCCGGGAACCCCCCCTGAAACAACGACACTCGCGCCCGAAGCCGCGCAGGCGAAAATGCATATACCGTTCCCTCTGCGGCAAACGCGTCTTGAATATGATGTTCAATCGGGTGGGGTATCTGTTCATGCCGCATCTCAGGTCTCTTTCGTTCA
>RGAJ01000165.1 GCA_009920225.1 Paracoccaceae bacterium | reverse complement strand
GACATATCGCGGATATTGTATTCTTCGCCTGCGACCTCTTTTTCCAATAGCACGCCAAAGGGTTTGGATGCGTCGGCAAAGGCGCCTGCACCTTCAAAGACATAGGCAAACGCTTTGCGATATGTGTCCACCTTGAAGGTTTTTTTGACGCCTGCAGGGACAAAAATATCCAGATATTGCGGATCAGCGGCGATGCCATCGACGGGACCTGTTTGCCCCCAGAAGGATCCAACGATTACCTTTACCACCGTGCCGTCATCATCGGTGATAATTGGAATATCCTTGGATTTGACATCCTGATACCGCGGCGCAGTCATTTTCAATGATGACGGAAGGTTCGCCCACAGTTGAAAGCCATGCATTTGGCCGTTGGCGTTTCCTTGTGGCATTTCTTGGTGCATGATGCCTGACCCTGCGGTCATCCATTGCACGTCGCCCGCGCCCAAAGCCCCTGTGTTGCCCAAGCTATCGCCGTGATGGACCGTGCCCGACAGAACATAGGTGATGGTTTCAATGCCGCGATGGGGATGCCAAGGAAACCCGCGACGGAAATCTTCGGGACGTTCATTGCGAAAATCATCGAACAGAAGGAAGGGGTCAAGTTCGCTTGGGTCTGCAAACCCGAAAGCGCGATGCAGATGAACACCTGCACCTTCCATTGTTGGGGTGGCGTGGCGTTGTTCTAAAATAGGTCGAATGGACATTGGCATGCTCCTCTTTGACACAAGAATAGGGAGTGCGGGGCAAGGTTTCAATTGCGCACTCTGTTCAGGTTTTGACAGTGATTGCGCGTTTTTGCACAGGTGGCACAAAAAAGCCGCGACATTGCGCGGCTTTTTTAAGGTATTTCGATGTGGGTGCCGATTTACCGACGACGGTCACGCCGTGAATTCATCGGTTGGAAGGCGACGCCAACATGCGCCTCGCAATAGGGTTTGCCGGATTGTGATGGAAGACCACAGAACCAGAAATCATCCGTTGCAGGATCGCCAACTGGCCATTTGCAAGTCTTTTCGGTCAGCTCAAGCAAGGTCAGCTTTTTCGCTTTTTTCTCGATCTCATTGACCCGCGCCAAGGCTTCGGGGCTGATTTCATTCGCGGACGGTTGCGGTGGCAACGGTTGGCCCGCTGGGATGATTTGACGACGCAGTGGGGTCACGTTTGATGGGCGTTGTTCCGTTGCCTCAACCGGTTTCGCGGCAACGGATTCCTTGGGCGTGGGTTTTGGTTCGGCCTTTGGCGCGGCTTTGGCCTTGGGCTCTGCCTTGGGCGCTGTTGTGGTCGATGCTGCACGGTTCGACAAACCCAAACGATGCACCTTGCCGATCACTGCGTTGCGGGTCACGCCGCCCAATTCTTTTGCGATTTGGCTTGCGGATTGGCCTTCGCCCCACATTTTTTTCAACAACTCAACACGTTCGTCAGTCCACGACATCGTAGGATCCTATGCAAAAAGCGGCCCATCGGCGACCGCTTTGGAAATCTGATAAGCCCCCATTTTACCGATTGAGGCACGAGTTACAAGCGGTAGAACCAAAAACTTGGATGAAATTCCACCAAAACGCGTGAATTGCGCAAGATTAAAGGCCTGTTCCGTCTTTTCCCGGAAAGATTTGCTGTATCACACCTGCAGAAAGCAAATAAACCGACGTGACCACCAATCCCCAATGGGCCCAGCTTTCGGGATGGAAATCGACCCATGCCGCCCAACCCGCAAAGAAGGTCCATGCCAAGGTGATGGGCAATGACACCGTGCGCCAACGTTGCGTGCGCACAGGGTGGATGAACTTGACGGGCAGGAACATGGCAACCGCCAGAACCGTGACCAATCCCAAGATGATCCAAAAGTTTGGTTGGATGGCGAAAAGCACGATCACCAACATATTCCAGCATCCGGGAAACCCATGAAAACTGTAATCTTTGGTTTTCATATTTCCGTCGCAAAAATACATTGCAGAGGCAAATGTGATAATAATGATTGCAATCCATCCCGTCCATCCAGGCAATAACCCAGATTTGAACAGCGCAAAGGCAGGGATGAAAACATAAGTCAAATAGTCAATGATCAGGTCCAAAAGCACACCGTCGAACCGTGGTGCATTGGTGCGTACGTCATATTTGCGCGCCAAAGGGCCGTCGATCCCATCAACGAAAAAGGCAACAACCAACCATAGAAACATCATCGACCATTGTTCATCTGCAGCGGCAAGCATTGCCAGCATCGCAAACACCGCACCCGTGGCAGTGAAAAAATGAACAAAAAGGGCGCGGCTTTGATCGATCATGGTGTCTTTTCGCCGAAATACCCCAAAGTTGCAAGCAACTGATGGCACTATTTCGCTTTGGGGTGGGTTTGGTGATACACGTCCAAAAGACGCGCGGTGTCGACGCCTGTATAGGCTTGGGTGGTGGACAGGCTTGAATGCCCCAAGAGCTCTTGGATTGATCGCAAATCCCCGCCTGCCGAAAGTAAATGGGTGGCAAAGCTGTGGCGCATGGCGTGGGGGGTCACTGTTGCAGGAAGGCCCAGTTGCATACGCACCGATTGCATCAGCTTTTGAATGGTGCGTGCCGTCAATGGCCCGCCGCGTGTGCCATAAAACAAGGGGCCGTTATCTGTCACATCATAGGGGCATTGCCGAACATAGGTCTCAACCGCGTCTTTTGCCGCATCAATCACAGGGACAATCCGCGTTTTGCCCCCTTTGCCAGTAATGCGCAAAACATCGGCAATCGGAAAATCGCGGCCTGTCAGGCCAAGCGCCTCGGATATGCGCAGGCCACAGCCGTAAAGCAGGGTTACAACAGCCGTATCGCGCGCATTGATCCACGGGGTGGGGGATTGCGCATCAATCAGATCGATCACATCCTTTGCGGCGGCCTCATTTAACGGGCGGGGCAGCTTTTTGGTGAATTTTGGGGATTTCGTGGATAAAACCACCGTGGGGTCAAACCCTTCGCGTTTAGCAAGCCATTTGAAAAAGGATTTCACAGAGGACAGTTTGCGCGCCAAGGATCGCGCGCCCAGCCCATCGTTGCGCATCTGTGCCATCCATGCCCGCATGTCGGTGATGGTGATGCGGGTCAACGGACCAATGCCGGTGGCGTCCCCATGATAGGCGGTGATGAAGGTTGCAAATTCCAGAACATCCGATTGATAGGCTTGGATCGTTTGTGGGCTTGCATCATCGACCGCGGATTTTACATCAAGCCATTCTGCGATGGCCGAAGTCACGGCCGCAGAAATCATTGGGCAAGCCAGCGTTTCATCAATTGCTCAAACACACCGGCAAAGAACGATAAAAGGTCGGTGCCTTGATGGGGGCCAAAATGCTGGGCGTCCGATGACCCCAGACAGAGCATCGCAGGCAAATGCCCCGCACCGATGTCCAGTTTGATGCAAGCTTCGGAGTGCAGATCACTTGCCGCACTGCCATAGATTTGTTCGGCCCCGCGCGGGATTGGGCGCGTTGCGATTGACGCAGTTTTTGACGGACCTTGCGCCAAATAAACATCGACGAAATCGGGAATAACAATGGTGATAAGATCGGACAGTTCCGCCAATTCCCGCGCCGAACTTTCGTCAATCTTGCGGGTTTCAAAGACGATGCGGATACAATCAACCCGCAAGATATCTGCGACCGTGGTGCCAAGCACGCCTAGGAATTCATCGAAATCGGTGGGTGCCAGTAATTCCAGCACCGCGCGATGAACTTGATTGGTCCCCGCAAGGTTTTCATAGGCCGCTGCAATCACGGACCGATGCGTGTCTTCTAACCGGTCAAGTTGGTCTTCGAGGCGCTTCATAGCAACGCCGCGAAGATCAACGATGTTCGACCCAAGTGCACGGTCATTGGCTTCGATCAGGGCGCGCATGACGTCCTGATCATCCAAAATCACGGCAGGCTGCGCCAATATTTTATCGCGTATGACTGAATCCATGATTTTGGTTTACCAATTTTTTGACTGACTCGGCGTCTTTGTAACACAGGTTACAGAATTTTCTGACCTGTTTTTTTGATGTCTTCCAAGAATGCCGCCAGACCTTTGTCTGTCAACGGGTGGTTGATCATGCTTTTGATCACAGCGGGTGGCGCAGTAATCACATCTGCACCCACGCGTGCGCAATCGGTGATGTGGTTTGTTGTACGGATCGAGGCCGCCAGAACTTGGGTTTCAAACCCATAGTTGTCATAGACCATGCGAATATCCTCGATCAGATCCATGCCGTCTAGGTTGATGTCATCCAACCGTCCAACAAAGGGGGAAATGAATGTTGCGCCGGCTTTTGCGGCCAAGATCGCCTGGTTTGTTGAAAAGCAAAGTGTGACGTTGACCATGTGACCTTCGCCAGACAGTGTTTTACAGGCTTTCAACCCATCCCATGTCAGCGGGACTTTGACTGTGATGTTGTCGGCGATTTTCACCAATTTGCGGCCTTCTGCGATCATGGTTTCTGCATCCGTCGCGGTGACTTCGGCGCTGACGGGGCCAGACACGATCGAACAGATTTCTTTCGTCACCTCGATGATGTCGCGGCCTGATTTCATGATCAACGATGGGTTGGTGGTTACACCGTCTACCATGCCCAAATCGTTCAATTCTTTGATTTGATCGATTTCTGCGGTGTCGACAAAAAATTTCATATTTTTGATCCTTTGTTGGGTTGGCCAATGTTCCCAGATGCTTTACTCCAAGTTAAGCGCATATAAAACCCCCAGATGGAACCAAAGGTGCAAGACGCAGAATTTTTTCATACAGGTGAATTGGTTTGTGTTTTAACAACGCAACCCATTGACCGCGCCTTGGATTACAAGGCCCCCGAGGGCGGGTGTTTCCGTGGTGCCTTTGTCGAGGTGCCGTTGGGCCCGCGCAAGGTTTTGGGCGTTGTGTGGGGGGCAGGGCGCGGTGATTTTGATATTTCCAAAATCCGTTCGGTCATTCGCGTTTTGGATGTGGCGCCCATGCGTGATGAGCTGCGGCTTTTCTTGGAAAAATCTGGCGAATATACGTTGACGTCGATGGCGTCGATGTTGCGCTTGGCAACACGTGCGCCTGGGTTGATGGATCCCCCCGCGATGCGAAAGATTTATGTGCGCGG
>RGAJ01000164.1 GCA_009920225.1 Paracoccaceae bacterium | reverse complement strand
CGGTTCAAACAGTGATGTTACCAACCGGTGTTGATACCAATATTGATTTGATTTTACAGCATGCGGGACAGACCTTTTTCGAATTTCGCGTGAACCCTGTTGATGGCGAGTTGACCACCATCAACAACACCGCCATCCTTTCGGTCAACGCGGTGCGCGACCGGTTGCGCGTGTTGTTGGTGTCTGGTTTGCCCCATGCCGGTGCGCGTGTGTGGCGCAATTTATTGAAATCCGACAGTTCGGTCGATTTGGTGCATTTCACCATTTTGCGCCCGCCCGAAAAACAAGACGGGGTTCCGGTATCAGAGCTGTCTCTGATTGCGTTTCCGACGCGCGAATTGTTCATGGACAAGATCGATGATTTTGACCTGATAATTTTTGATCGGTATAAGCGTCGGGGTATTTTGCCCAACGCCTATCTTGATAACATTGCCAGCTATGTCGAAAAGGGGGGTGCCGTGTTGTTTGCGGCGGGGCCTGATTTCGCCTCGGCGCAATCGCTGGCCTACGCACCGTTAGACCGTGTTTTGCCCGCACGCGCTGCACCCCGTATTTTGCAGGGCGCGTTTACCCCATCCTTGACCGAGACGGGGCAAAGGCACCCTGTGACATCGGGCTTATCCGGCCAAGATGACTGGGGGGATTGGTCGCGCCAATTAGATTTAACCGTTTTGCGCGGTGAAACATTGATGAAGGGGCAAGAGGATCATCCGCTTTTGATTTTGGATCGCGTGGGCGAGGGGCGCGTTGCCTTGTTGGCGTCTGATCATGTCTGGTTGTGGTATCGCAAATACCAAGGTGGTGGACCGCAGCAGGAACTGTTGCGTCGTGTCGCGCATTGGTTGATGAAAGAACCCGATTTAGAGGAAGAAACCCTCAGCGCGACCCAAACAGGATCCGCCATTCAAATAACGCGGCGCAGTTTGCGCGATACTATTGACCCCGTCACCCTGCGCACCCCATCGGGTCAGGTTCTGTCCCCCACGCTGCAAAGTACAGGGGATGGGGTTTTTGTGGGCACGGTTGAAACCGATGAACAAGGCGTTTTTGAAATGACCGATGGCAGCTTGCGGGCTCTGGTCGCCAAGGGGGCCTTGTCCCCGATTGAATACAGAAACCCGATGGCGACGACCGAAACGCTTGCCCCGATTGTCACGGCATCGGGTGGGGGTCAGGTCTGGGCCGAGGACGGTGTGCCAACCCTGCGTGAGGTAAAGATCGGCCGCACGAGCGCTGGGCGTGGATGGTTGGGTGTGGTGCGGCGGGGGGCAACGCAAACACTTGATATCACGATGGTTCCCGCGCTTCCGATTTGGGCGGCGTTGTTGCTCAGCTTATTCTTTATTGTGGGGGCTTGGATCCGCGAAGGGCGGCGTTAATTTATGATTGCAAAAGCGTTGCGCGGGATTGTGACAAAAATTCCCGTCGCCACAAAACCGCAACCGTGATGACGGTCGCCCCCAACAGCGCCAAAGATCCAACCAACCAAGACAGCGAACAGATCGCGAAATATACCGACCGCAAACCGCGGTTGTAACTGCGTGCCGCGGTGATGTTGATGTCGCCAGCTTGGGATGCACGTTTATGTGCGTTCGGATCAGACGGGTCAATCGGGACAGCCGCCATCACAATCGCGCAATAGCCAAACAACCGATGTGACCAGACGAATTTCAAAAAGGCGTTTGTGACGAAAAAGAGCACAACAAACAGTTTGATTTCCCAAACCACTTGCGGGTCTGTGGACAGCGTCAGATCATTGGCCAGCCCAACAAATCGGTCTGCATTACCGATCATGGCAAAGATCCCGCCGATTGTGATCATGGTTGTGGATGCGAAAAACGCAGTTCCTTGACGCAATCCATTCATAATCTGCGCGTCAAAGATGCGGTTGTCCCGTTCGGCCATATTCGCCATCCATTCCCGACGATACAGCGCCATCACTTGGCTGGTTGATGGCCGCGCAGGGGATGAATTTTCAATCGCAAACCCAATGAAAAACCATGCCGCAAACAGAACGCCAACTGTTGCGAAGTCTAATGTAGAGAACAAGCTTATCCGATCGAACCAAGTCATAGGCACAGGTGTAATATGTGGGATTGTGCTTGCCAATCTCTAAAATTGGTTATATTTATTTACCAATATTATGAGGTGACCCATGGAAATGCCGATTCCAAGCGATGATCGCATCGCACGAAAATCCGAATTGATGTCCCGTCTGCGCGCGGCTTTGCCAGCGGAATGTGTGATTGATGATCCAATGGAAACGCGTGCATATGAATGTGATGCGCTGTCGGCCTATCGCTGTCCGCCGTTGGGTGTAGTGTTGCCCTATACCACCGAACAGGTCGCCGCCGCATTGCGCATTTGCAACGATCTGGACATTCCTGTTGTTCCGCGCGGGGCGGGAACATCGCTTGCGGGTGGGTCATTGCCGACGGCCGATAGCATTATTTTGGGCGTGGCACGCATGAATGATGTGTTGGACACAGATTATGCCAACCGCATCATCCGTGTGCAGACGGGTCGCACGAACCTGTCTGTAACGGGTGCGGTGGAAACGGATGGGTTCTTTTACGCCCCCGATCCATCAAGCCAGCTTGCTTGTGCGATTGCGGGCAACATCGCAATGAATTCAGGCGGGGCGCATTGTTTGAAATATGGCGTGACATCCAACAATTTGATGGGTGTTCGATTGGTGACAATGCAAGGCGACATTTTGGATATTGGCGGCGCGCATCTGGATGCGGCGGGCCTGGACTTGCTGGGCGTGATCTGTGGGTCCGAAGGGCAGCTTGGCATCGTGACCGAAGCCACCTTGCGCATCATTCACAAGCCCGAAGGCGCCTTGCCCGTTTTGATCGGTTTTGACAGCAACGAGGTCGCAGGCACCTGTGTGTCGGATATCATTCGCGCGGGCGTTTTGCCTGTGGCTATTGAATTTATGGACCGCCCCTGTATTCGCGCCACCGAAGATTTCGCCAAAGCGGGATACCCCGATTGCGAGGCGCTGTTGATCATCGAAGTCGAAGGCAGCCCGCTTGAAATCGAAGAACAGTTGGAAAAAATCATCGCGATTGCAAAGACGCATAAACCTGTTGAAGTTCGCCGCGCCACAGACACGGCCGAAGCGGCCCGCATTTGGTTGGGGCGCAAATCGGCCTTTGGGGCGATGGGGCAGATCAATGATTACATGTGTTTGGATGGCACGATCCCTGTGTCGCAACTGCCCTATGTTTTGCGCCGCATTGGGGAAATGAGCCGTGAGTTCGGCCTAGACGTTGGCAACGTGTTTCATGCAGGTGACGGGAATATGCATCCGCTGATCTTGTACAATGCCAACGAAGATGGACAGCTTGAATTGTGCGAAAAATTCGGGGCGGAAATCCTAAAGCTTTGCGTTGAAGTTGGGGGCTGTTTGACGGGCGAACATGGTGTTGGCATCGAAAAACGTGATTTGATGGATCACCAATTTGCCCCTGCGGACCTTGAGGCGCAGATGGCGATCAAGGATGTCTTTGATCACCGTTGGTTGTTGAACCCCGCCAAGGTGTTTCCTTTGGCGGCCTCTGCCTCGCGCCGCGATCAGGGGGTGTGATATGACGATTTTCCCAACGACTGAGGCCGAGCTGTCCGAAGCAATCACATCCGCGACCACGCCTTTGGTTATCTCAGGCGGGGGCACCCGACGCGTGCGGACCGCAGACGGCGCACATCTGTCCACGGCGCGTCTGTCGGGGATCGTTGACTATGAACCAGGTGCCTTGACCATGGTTGCCAAGGCCGGCACGCCCTTGGCGGATATCCAAGCTGCCTTGGCTGCAGAGCACCAACAGCTTGCGTTTGAACCCAGCCTTATGGGGTCTGTTTTGGGACAAGACGGCCAAAGCACGATCGGCGGTGTGTTTGCCACCAATGCCAGCGGATCACGACGGATCCAAGCGGGCGCTGCACGCGATTTCTTGTTGGGTGTCCGCTTTGTCGATGGGGCAGGGAATGTTGTGAAAAACGGTGGTCGCGTTATGAAAAACGTGACGGGCTATGATCTGGTAAAACTTTTGGCAGGCAGTTGGGGCACCTTGGGTGTCATGAGCGAAGTGTCGTTCAAAGTGCTGCCTCTTGCGGAAACCATGGCAACGATTGCGGTTCATGTCAGCGATGCGGCAACGGCGACCGCTGCGATGACGGCATCGTTGAATACGCCCTTTGACGTGACTGGCGCCGCTTATGATCCGGCGTCGGGTCGTGCGGTTGTTCGGGTTGAGGGGTTTGAAAAATCTGTGGCATACCGCGCTGCTGCGCTGCGTGATGTTTTGGCACAGTTTGGTGCGGTTGAAATTCTGGACAATGCGGCATCTGCGCCAATTTGGACAGGTTTGCAAAATCTTGATGCGCTTGTTGGTACCACGGGTGACCTTTGGCGCGTGTCGGTCAAACCCACAGACGGGGCAGAGGTGATCGCCCGTGTGTGCCCCACGGCCTATGTCATGGATTGGTCTGGCGGATTGATCTGGATGCGGACCGCTGCAGGGCAGGACGTGCGCACCGCTTTGACGGGCATCGATGGACACGCCACCTGTCACATTGGCAGGGCACCACAGTTTCACCCAAATGCGGCGGGCGTTGAAATGCTGATGTCTGCGATCCGATCAAAATTTGATCCACACGCAAAGTTGAACCAAGGGTTGATGGGATAATGCAAACATTTTTCAAACCAGACCAATTAATCGACCCAGATTTCAAAAGATCCAATGAAATCCTGCGCGCCTGTGTGCATTGTGGGTTTTGCACAGCGACCTGTCCAACATATCAGGTGTTGGGGGATGAACTGGACAGCCCGCGCGGTCGGATTTATTTGATCAAGGATATGTTGGAAAACAACCGCATCCCCGATGCGCGAACGGTCAAACACATTGATCGGTGTCTTTCATGTTTGGCCTGTATGACCACCTGTCCGTCAGGGGTGCATTATATGCATCTGATTGACCATGCGCGTGCCTATATCAACGACCATTACAAACGTCCGTGGCATGATCGCGCACTGCGCTGGGTTTTGGCGCAGGTGATCCCTTATCCGACGCGGTTTAGGCTGGCATTGTTGGGCGCGAAA
>RGAJ01000163.1 GCA_009920225.1 Paracoccaceae bacterium | reverse complement strand
GATTGCCTATTGTGCGGATCCTACACCTGTTGTGCAGTGTTTGATCGATGCCAAGGTCAGCGCAATCAAAGGCAATTGTGAAATTCAGTTGTCTGAAAATGCCCCTGATTGTGGGTGTGGTTTCCAAGACGGGACAGCCTGCGATATTTTATCGGTACAGTGGTATGCCTTTGCACAGACTCAGGTGACACCACATCATCGAAAGGTGATGGCCGACTGGCCCGATTGGATTATCTTTACCCACAGTGGCAAGCGATATTGTGTGATCCATGGGGGCGCGCGCGCTGTCGCGACGTTCATTTTTTCAACTGCGCAGGACAGCGTCTTGCAGGCAGAAATCGATCATATTATCCGCCATATCGGTGCCTGTGATGCGATTGTGTGTGGCCACAGCGGTATTGCATTCACCCGTTCTATAGGCGGGGTTGAGTGGATCAATGCAGGTGTGATTGGTATGCCCCCACATGATGGGGATCCA
Source organism: Paracoccaceae bacterium (assembly GCA_009920225.1). Lineage (GTDB taxonomy): Bacteria > Pseudomonadota > Alphaproteobacteria > Rhodobacterales > Rhodobacteraceae > CAJXSD01. The sequence goes on along the minus strand of RGAJ01000163.1, from coordinate 4,647 downwards.
AGAACCCAATATTGCGTTTTGGACAACGGGCATGTCGAGGTGCGCCGTTTGTCGTATGACCATTTCGGGGCTGCGGATGCCATGACAGATGCGGGTCTGCCGACGGGGTATCGGGACGCACTTTTGACTGGATACTGGCCGTCCGAAGACGTGCTGCCGCATCAATTGCGCCGCGACAACGGGTGATGCTCAATCACCAGTTCGCGCAGGCGGTCTTCTAAAACATGGGTATAAATTTCGGTCGTCGAGATGTCGGCATGACCGAGCAAGGTTTGAATGATCCGAAGATCCGCACCATTTGCCAACAAATGCGTGGCAAAAGCGTGCCGAATGGTGTGGGGTGTCACCAAATCGGGGTTTATGCCACCTGCAAGCGCCCATTCCTTGATTTTTTGATAAAACCAATGGCGCGTGTAATGCCCGAGTTTCCCGCGCGAGGGAAATAAGAACGACGATACGGGCTTGCCCTCTTTTTTCAACAGTTCATCTTGTTGATCACGAAACGAAAGCCATTCCGTCAACGCAGTTTTTGCTGGGTCAGACAGCGGAACAATTCGTTCTTTGCCACCTTTTCCTTGGATCAATAGAAATTGCGGATGTCCACGGGCAACCGAAATCGGCAGGCTCATCATTCGCTCACACGCATGCCGGTGGCATATAGAATTTGCATCAGGCAATTTTGCCGTAATGCGTCTTCGTGGTTTTTGGCAGAGCGCACCGCCATTGTCAGCAAGGTTTCAACATCCGAAACGCTGAGTGTTTTCGGAAGCGATTTCTTTTTTGATGGGCCAGATATTTGGATCGCAGGATTGTCGCCGCGCCATCCTTCTTCGACACAAAACCGATAGAATTGTTTGATCGCCGACAAACGCCGCGCGCGCGTGGCTTGGGACAAGCCTTGGGCATCAAGCGCAACAATGTATCGTTCAATTTGCATCATCTGCGCGGACATGAAATCAAATCCAGCGTGACCCAAAAAGCCGTTAAAATCCATCAAATCACGGGCATAAGCGTCTGTTGTGTTTTTTGATGCGCTTTCTTCTGCGGATTTTGCGGTAAGGAATGCTTGGATTTTATAGGTGTCTGACATCACCGATCTTGCCCCAGATAGACCGAAATCGCGGCGCGACGGGCGGTGTTTTCCAACCCGATCAAGCGCAGCGTTGATAATGATTCCAACAGGTCTTGTGGGTCGCCTTGGGCACCTTGATCAAATTGGATAAGCGCGTTCAGGATGACTTCGCCCAATTTCCCTTGATTAACCAATCGATCAATGGACATCGGAATGCGTGGCGCGATGAACGCATCCTGGATCGCTCGATCAATGGTCCCCGTTGGCGTCAAATTGTCCAAATCCCCTTGGGCAATGGCTTGCAAAAACTGATCTTGTCCGCCCAAATTTTGCGCCGCGCGTTCATATTGTGGCGACAAAACTGCGATCCGTGCGGCAAGGATACGATCAGCACCAGTGAGCGGCGCGCCTAACAACCGATCGGCAAAGATATTTGCAAATGTTTCACGCAATGGTGTGCCATCAAACGCGTCCCAAGCCCGATCCAGTGCAGACGCGATTTCTTCCGCAATACCTGCATCCAAGGCACGGTCCAATTTTTGAAACACCTCAACCCGATCCCAGATACCACCAGATGCCGAGGGCACGTTTTGGGTGTAAAGCCCTAAAAGCTGATTATCCCCGATCGCGCCTGTCTCGGCCAATCGCTCAGCCGCAGTCAGTTGGCTTTTCCATCCGTTATCACCATTCAGGTCAGAATTTGCAAAGGCACGGGGCAACATATTGGTGGAAAGCGGTGCGCCGATGGCCTCATACAGGCGGAATTCAAGCGGCGTGACCTGCGCAGGGGGCGGCATTGATGTGATCAATCCATCCTGCACATCGGTTTGTAAAAATTCATGCAGCAACGCGGCTTGATGCGGGGTCAAACTGTCGAGCGCTTGGGCTGTTTGCAGGATCAAGGACGCAGTAAGCCAATCACCTTTGCGCGCCAAACAATAAATCCGTGTTGCATCATCGGGATAGGACGCACCAAGCCCCAGGACCTGATCACAGCTTGGCGCCAATGACGAATCGTAGAGTGACACGTCAAAGACCACAGGCACCAAAGACGCGGGCAGGGGCGAGGCCCGTTCCAGCAATGCCATCGCAGGATAGACCGCCCCAAGTTTCACAAGCGTCTCAATGCGTGCGGCCAAGAATACGCCCGCAGATGGGGTTGACTGTGGGGCGTCCGCCTCGGCCAAAAGTAGGCTATAGATCACCGATTGAATGGCAGAGTTGCTGGTTTTTGGCAGGTTATTGAGCAATTCGATAATATCAGCGGTCTGGGAATTGCGCCAAATACTCACCGGTAATCCTGTTGACGACGGTGGCAAGAGCCCAGCCGAATCTGCGTTTACCATTTCCAGTGACGTGACAGAAATTTCTGGCACCTGCGCGCCGGTTGGCCGAGGTTCTGCAGTTGGGGGTGTATTGGCCAATGGTGAGGTCTGTGCAACAGGCGGGGACGCCAACCAGTCGATTGCAGACAACGGAGCCTGTTCCGCAAATGCGACACCTGGGCCGCAGATCATCCATGCAAATAGTTTATTTCTCATTCAGCTCAATCGACACCGTTGTCTTGGTTTGAATTGGCGCAAAGTCCACCCCAAAAAACGGGCCAATAAACGTGTATCCCGCCAAGGCCACAAATCCCACCAGCGCAAGGATAAAGAGCCATTTTATGATTCTGCCCATTTCAAACCTCGTATTATTTTAATTCTATTCACTTTATATATGGTCTTTTCGATAAGATCACGTCATTCATGCAATGAATTGAAATTTGGCGTCAGATCGCCAATAAAGAACGCAATGACACAACGATTGATGAAAACTGTTGCCTTGGTCGGCATGATGGGGGCGGGGAAAACCGCGGTGGGCAAAGCTGTCGCTGCGCAGTTGGGCGTTGATTTCTTGGATTCTGACGCAGAAATCGAAAAAGCGGCCAATATGACGATCCCCGAAATTTTTGAACGCGATGGGGAACCGTTTTTTCGCGAAAAAGAATCCCAAGTCATCAATCGTTTGTTGGACTCTGCGCCTTGTGTTTTGTCCACAGGCGGGGGGGCGTTTTTGGCCCCACGCAACCGTGAAGCCATGTCTGCCAAAGGCGTGTCTGTTTGGCTTGATGCCAAAATCGATGTGTTGTGGGCGCGGGTAAAAAACAAAGACACGCGGCCCTTGTTGCGAACCGAAAATCCGTATGAAACGCTTAAATCTATCTACACAGCCCGCGTCCCAATTTATCGATTGGCCGACGTGACAGTTGTTTCTGAATATGATGTTTCGATTGAAGACATGGCGCAACGTGTTGTTGATGCGTTGTCCCAACGCCCAGATGTGATTGAGAATACCGATGATTGAAACTGTTCATGTCGATCTTGGCGATCGATCCTATGATATCTTGATTGGTCAAGGATTGATTGGTTCTGCGGCGACCCATCTGTTGCCGCTTTTGAAACGCAAACGTGTTGCGATTGTCACCGATGAAAATGTGGCAAAGCTACATTTGCCAACCTTGCAAACCGCCTTGTCCGCGGCTGGCATTGCGCATGACAGTTTGATCTTACCTGCGGGTGAGGCGACGAAATCATGGGGGCCGTTTACCCAAACTGTGGAATGGTTGTTGGACCAGAAAATAGAACGCCGTGACATCGTGATCGCCCTTGGCGGCGGGGTTATCGGTGACTTGGTGGGCTTTGCCGCCGCCGTTTTGCGCCGTGGTGTGCGGTTTGTGCAAATGCCCACATCGCTGTTGGCCCAAGTTGACAGTTCCGTTGGGGGCAAGACAGGCATCAATGCGGCGCAAGGCAAAAACCTGATTGGCGCATTCCATCAACCCAGTTTGGTTTTGGCTGATATCGATGCCCTGTCAACGTTAACGCCGCGCGATTTTTTGGCGGGTTATGGCGAGGTTGTGAAATACGGCCTTTTGGGCAATGCACCGTTTTTTGATTGGCTCGAAGAATTTGGTCCCAAATTGGCCAAGGGCGACATTGCTGCGCGCATCGAAGCCGTTCGTATTTCGTGCCAGATGAAGGCCGATATCGTGGCGCGGGATGAAACCGAACAAGGGGATCGTGCGCTTTTGAATTTGGGGCACACCTTCTGCCATGCGCTTGAATCTGCAACCGGTTACAGTGATCGCTTGCTGCATGGTGAAGGGGTGGCCATTGGTTGTGCTTTGGCGTTCGAATTGTCCTCGCGTCTAGGATTGTGTTCGCAAGAAGACCCAAGCCGCGTCCGTGCCCATTTGCGCGATATGGGCATGATGACCGACATCACCGATATTGGTGGTGATGTGGGCACTGTCGAAAGCTTGGTCGATAAAATGGCGCAGGATAAAAAGGTGATCGACGGGCAATTGCGGTTCATCTTGGCGCGCGGGATTGGTCAGGCCTTTGTCACCGGCGATGTGCCCAAGGACGACGTTCTGCGCGTCATGCGCAATTCGATGGGATTGGCGTGAAGCTAGGATAAAATCCGAACATGTCCGGCGCCTTCGTTTAACATCGGGTTTGTGCCGGGGTACAGGTTTTCCCCATTCATATTTTATTTAAAGGTATTGTGTCATGATAAAGGCGTTAGATACA
>RGAJ01000162.1 GCA_009920225.1 Paracoccaceae bacterium | reverse complement strand
CGCACCCTTGCGCAAATTGTCCGAAACAATCCACATATTCAGACCGTTTTCAATTGTGCTGTCTTGGCGAATGCGACTCACATAGGTGGCATAATCCCCGACACATTCGATTGGGGTGATATAGCCGCCATCTTCACGCTTATCGATCACCAATATTCCGGGGGATTCGCGAAGAATGTCGCGGGCTTCGTCTTCGTCCAAGAAATCCTCGAATTCGATATTGACCGCTTCGGAATGGCCAACGAACACGGGAACACGCACGCATGTTGCCGTGACTTTGATTTTGGGGTCGATGATCTTTTTGGTTTCAGCGACCATTTTCCATTCTTCTTTTGTCGTCCCGTCTTCCATGAAACTGTCAATATGCGGGATCACGTTAAACGCGATTTGCTTGGTGAATTTCGACGGCGGCACCTCGGTCACTGGGTTATAGATAGATTTCGTTTGATCCCAAAGCTCGTCCAAACCCTCTTTGCCGGCACCAGACACAGATTGATAGGTTGACACCACAACCCGTTTGATGCGTGCGCGGTCGTGCAAAGGTTTGAGCGCCACAACCATTTGGGCGGTCGAACAATTTGGGTTCGCGATGATGTTCTTTTTGGAATAGCCCATAATCGCATCGGCATTCACTTCTGGCACGATCAGCGGAACATCGGGGTCGTAACGATACAGCGAACTGTTATCAATAACGACGCAACCTGCCGCAGCTGCCTTTGGAGCATACTTTTTGGTTGCGTCCGATCCGACCGCAAATAGGGCAATATCCCATCCTGCGAAATCAAACGTTTCCAAGTCGCGTGTTTTCAATGTTGTGTCACCAAAGCTGACTTCTGTGCCCAACGACTTGCGGCTGGCCAGTGCTGCGATTTCTGTGATTGGAAATTCGCGTTCGTCCAAGATGTTTAACATTTCATGGCCCACATTGCCTGTGGCGCCAACGACTACGACTTTATACCCCATCTACGGGTGCTCCTTTTCTAATGCCCAATCTTTATGGGCTTGGCGGTCATACACGAATTGGCATGACAGGGAAAGTTTCGAATTGTATTTAGATCAATCCAAGCGATCTTGGCTTTTGGTATACACCACAATAGCAAGGCCAAGGGTAACGATATAAAATACCAACATGTTTGTATAAATATCTGCGCTCAGGTGCCCGCCATCAATCGCGTTCTTTTGCAAGCTGCCTGTGATCACCTGATAAAGCCCAGCACCACCAATGGCAAACAGGTTCATCAAGGTAACACCACGCCCCGTTAAATGGGGTGGCGCGAAACTGCGCCCATGCGCGACCATCATAGGATAGGACATTCCAAAGAACCCCACGGCCGCAAAAGCCGCAACAGCGATCCAGTATTCCATGTGGCCCATCAAAAACAGAACGCACAATGCAATGAAACTGCCTGTGTTGCCCGCGATAATAACCCATTTTCGCGTTCCAAACAGGCGATCAAGTGGACCATAGGCAAAGGTGCCTGCAATCATCGCAAGGCTCATAATCGTACTGGCGACCCCAACCTGTTGGCTTGTCACGTTAAAGACGTCGCGCAAATATGGCCCGATCCAAAGACCGCGCATTCCTGCGGCCGGTGCATATTGAACAATCATCAACGGAATAATGACCCACAGCGCACGGATTTTGAGCAAATCAATAAATCCGCCGCTTTCCTGGCTGTCTGTTTTCGGGGGGCTTTTGACCAAGGCAAGGATACCTGCCGCGATAAAACCCGCCGCAAGGGCAAGACCCGCCATTGTTGCCCGCCAACCGATGACATCGATCAACATGGACAACGGTGCAGATCCCGCAAGGTTGCCAATCGATCCAACGCCAATCATGACCGATGCAAGTGTGGCAAACACCTTGGGTGAATAGGTCCGCGCAAAGATAAAATAAGAGGCCATCAACACGGGTGAACAGCCGATCCCGATCAAGAGCATCGCAAGGCTGATGTGCCACGGCGCAGTTGCCACCGCAAAGACAAGCGCGCCCCCTGCACCCCCAACCAAAAACAATCCCGCCGCTGTCAAACGTGGCCCGAATTTATCAAGCGCCCCGCCAACAGGAATTTGCATCAACGAAAAGGACAGAAACCATAAACCAGATGCCAAAGCCAAATCATCAGCTGTCGCGCCCACATCTAGGGCCAAGACACCTGTCATCACCGCCAGAAAGCTGCGAAAAAATTGGCTTAGCACATAGGCAAGGCACAGAACGACGATCCCTATGGCCATCCAAATCGGCCTTTAAGCGCGTAAATTCTTGGCCGATTCCTTAATCGCGGAATACTGGCCAGAGGGACGATAACACCACAAGTAATCCGGCAACACAGACGCCATACTTGCAGGGTCGATACCTAAATCAGCGAAAGTTTTTGCGCCCTCAGATACCACGTTATCAATCTTTAGATTTTTCACTTGGTCGCGTGTCAGAACTTTGTTTTCGATCAAACCCAATGTAATCGCTTGGACCATGTCAAATCCAAAGGCCATCATGTTTGCGGCAAAATACGGCAAGTTCAGGATGACACGCTTGCGACGGATCACCGACAACATCTGTACCATCAAATCGCGCATGCTTGCCACATCAGGTCCACCCAATTCATAGGTGCCTGCCGCGACTTGTCCTTGTGCGGCGTTTGCTGCAGCTTGCGCAACATCATCGACGAAAACAGGCTGAAACTGGGTATTTGCCCCGACAATCGGCAGGACGGGCGCATTTTTCGCCATACCTGCAAACCGATTGAAAAATTCATCTTCGGATCCAAAAATAACGGATGGGCGCAAGATCACGGCGTTTGGCATGTGCTTTAATACACCCGCTTCGCCGGCGCCTTTTGTACGGGCGTAATCAATCTCGGACGCGGCATCCGCACCAATTGCCGAAATGTGAACCATCGTTGCAATGCCTTCTTGCGCGGCAAAGCGTGCGATCCGTTCTGCACCACTGGCTTGGACAGCATCAAAGCTGTTTTTACCCACACCGTTCAACACGCCGACGCAATTGATCACAGCATCTGCGCCAACCAATGCGGCATGAACCGACGCGTCATCGCGGATATTGCACAGAATCGGTTCAACTTGACCGACCGCACCGTATGGCTTTACAAATAGGGCCTCGTTCGGGCGGCGCACTGCAACACGAACACGCCATCCCGCTTGGGCCATGCGGCGCGCAATATAACGTCCAACGAAACCAGAACCGCCATAAATTGTGACGAGCTTTGTCATTTCTGTACCTCGGCAATTTGTCTTTTGTTTTCCTTACATCTCATCTGGGTGCGAAACAAGCGGATTGCGCCCGATCTTCGCAAATTCCCCTAGCAGAGCATGGTTTCAATCCCGCAAATTGTCGGCAAATGTCGCGCAATTTCGGACCATGTGCGGCCTTGATCAAAGCTCGCAAAAACCGATCCAGAATTGGTTCCGAAATATAATCCCATCGGATCATTGTGATCCACGGCCATTGATTGGCGTAAAACCGTAAAATAGCATCCCGTTTGCGGCAGACCGTTTCGCTGTGCGGTCCACGTTTGACCCGCGTCCTCTGAATGCCAAACAGCTGCAGCTGCATCAACGGGAAACCGACCCTGCATGTCGCCATTCAGCGGGATCACCCAAACCTTGTTCGGATCGGTCGGATGAACCGCGATTGGAAATCCAAAGCGCGATGGCAAACCCGCAGAAATATCGTTCCAACTGCGTCCATCATCTTGACTGCTGTAGATGCCATGATGGTTTTGCTGATACAGTACGCGGCGCTGTGACGTGGGGTCTTTGGCCAAGACCATATTATGCACGCAATGCCCCATTTCATTACCGCATGCCGCGGCCGGATGGGTGTCGTGCGGATCCGCCGCATTCGTCAAACGATTGCGTCGTTCCCATGTCTTGCCCCCGTCTTCGGATGCAAAAACGCCAGATGCCGAAACCGCCACCCACATGTGATCCGGATTATCAGGATCACACACGATCGAATGTAAAATCATCCCAACGGCACCAGGCGCCCAGTCTATCTTTGTCGGATGTTCGTTGAAACCGCGCACACTTTCCCACGTGTCCCCTGCATCGTGGCTGACCAAAAACAAACCGGGCTTGGTTCCGGCAAACAAGGCATTGCCGACCTTGGCCAATGCCCAAACATTTTCAACAGAACCCGAATAGGGGAACGTGATCGTTGGATCGATCTGAAACATCGCGGCCACCTGGGGATCGGACGCCGCCCAATCATGGATCTGACCCTTGGTCAATTGGCATAGGGTCCAAGTTTTTCCGACATCGGTTGATCGCCACACACCTGCACCCGACCAATCTGCGCCGCCACCTGCCCAAATCGTGCCCGTGTCCGCATCAGCAATGGCATGATTAATGGGCCATAAATTGCAGTGCGGACCAGAGACGCCCCAATCATCGTCTTTTTCTGAATTATTTAAGATAAATAAACCCTTGGTCGTACCGACCAACACCCGAACGTTACGTTCCATGCCCCAGCCTTTCAGGGATTAAAATATAACGATACCGCACGCACCAAATTTGTAGCAAGAAATATTTGGCCCCCGCATTATCGCAATTGACAGTCCAGCGCGACACGACTAAGACAACGCCCACGACACCTGCCCAGGTGGCGGAATGGTAGACGCGCTAGCTTCAGGTGCTAGTGCCCTTATGGGCGTGGAAGTTCGAGTCTTCTCCTGGGCACCAAAATCCAATACAAAGCATTGTAATACCTCACTAATTCTACCAATTGAGTGAGCCGTAGACCATGCTAACAACCAAGTCTAACTGCTATACGTTTCAGAAGAATGGTATTTGGTATTTCTCTCGAAGAATTCCTGCTGATTTACGCAGGCATTATAAAACGAGTAGGATTGCTTATTCTTTAAGGACTAGATCTCTCAGGGATGCCCGAATTAGGGCTATGAGTGATGCTGCTAAGTTAGATCGCTATATCGCTGGGATCTAAGTGCAAAGATCGCAATCGATCCGTTAATTCTTTTGAGTACTGTGATTGTGGACGGTTCATACTCGATGGCAGTGCGATTGGCTCCTTAGAAGGCGACTTATGTGTCAGCGCCCAAGCTGACATATCCAATAAAATTGGTACAAGATCTATTGCAGCTGGGCTTAAA
>RGAJ01000161.1 GCA_009920225.1 Paracoccaceae bacterium | reverse complement strand
AGACGCGCCATCGCAGGCGCCCCCAAATGCACACGGGACCATTCGGTTTCGGGCACAAAGGCCACCAACTTGATCGGATCCAATTGGATGATCGTTGCACAGGCCGCACCGGGTTGCAAAAGCGACCCAAGCTCGGCCGTATCGGTTTCCAACAAACCTGCAAATGGCGCTCTGATGGTCAGACGCTCAATTTCTTTTTCCGCACTCGCAACCGCGGCCTCGGCGGATTGGATGCCGGATCGCGTTGTGTCAAACCCTGCTTTGGCAGAGGCAACCGCCGCTTCGGCAGAGCGCACAGTCGCCTGGGCATTGGCGACACGGCTTTCAGAGGCAAAGCCGCCCTCTGACAATTTGTTTGCCGCGTTAAAGTTTATCTTTGCCTCATCAAGCTTTGCCTTGGCTTCTTCTAGGCGGGCTTGGGTCTCAGGGACGCGGGCGCGCGCAGATTCCAAACGTGCTTTGGCATCTGACAAATTCGCCGCACGTGTGCCCGGATCAAGCTGACACAAAACATCGGCTTCACCAACAAAGGTGCCCTTGCGCAGGGGGGTGTTTATGATCAAGCCATTCGTTTCCGCACGTGCTGTCACAGTGCGGGCCGCTTGGGTTTCGCCGCGCAGAACCACAGCACTATCAATCGTGCTGGCTTTGGACGAAAACGCCACAACCTTAAAAGCCACCTCATCATCGGTGTTTGCGGGTGCTGCGGGCGTATCATCGGCCAGCGCGGGCTGCTCTGCCGCATTTGCGGCGGATCCCGTCGCCGTAAATTCCGCAAGTTGATCACGTTTGAATACGATTACAAATAAAAATGCAGTTACCAAGATCGCCGTAATGATGGAAACGATGCGCATAGGTGTCCTTTCAGGGGCAGCTTTGGGCGGTCAAATCCGCGCCCGTTCTGCCATAGCTCGAGTTTCGCGTGTCCATAGCACAGTTTATCTAAACGCTCCAGTTCAGAATTAAAGTTTAAAAAAACTTAATAAATTGTTTTCTGACAAAATTTAAAAATGTTCTTTGGCCTTGGACTTTTCGATATTTGCGATTAAACACTGTGTAATTCAAGACATGGGGATTGCCGTGAGCGATACAGACAGCTTTATCCAAGAAGTAACAGAAGAGGTCCGCCGCGACCAATTATTCAAGGTGATTCGTAAATATGGCTGGGTTGCCATTGCACTTGTCATCCTGATCGTTGGGGGCGCTGCCTATCGCGAATATAGCGTGGCGAAAGAGCGTGCGACTGCGCAAACCTTTGGATCAGAAATCTTGGCAGCCTTGGGCAAGGATGCGCATACCGATCGCGTTGCAGCGTTGAACACAATCACGGCACCTGATGCAACAGGGCAGGCTTTGTTGGCGATGCTGGTGGCCTCTGAATTGGGCGCGGACGGCGATGCGGCGGGTGCGGTTGCGGCGTTGGATGCTGTGTCGAATGACATGTCTGTTGAACAGCGCTATCGCGATATTGCCAACCTTAAACGTTTGATGCGCGATGATGCGGGGCTTGATGCGGCCGCACGTCGCGACGGGTTGGAGTATTTGGCGGTGGCTGGCAATCCGCTTCGGCTTTTGGCGACCGAACAGCTTGCACTTTTGGATCTGTCCGAGGGCAATGCAGAAGCGGCGATAAATCGCTTGTCCGAAATTTTGCAAGATGCAGAGCTTACTCAAGGGTTGCGCCAACGCGCATCACAGATGATGATTGCATTGGGCCAAGATCCAGCTCAGGTTGGACAATAAATCAGCCATAAGAAAGGCGGACAAGGGATGACGTTGCGATTAATCACGGCACTGTTGGCGGGAACAACGTTTTTGGTCGGGTGTGCAGAACCCGAAGTGATCCTGCCCGGACAACGTGATTCAATCAATTCCGTCTTGGACGCCGATGCTGTCGTTGATACCCAAGATCGCATTGTGAACCAATCCTTGGCCTTTTCTGCGCCTTCGACGACCACAAATGCCAATTGGGCACAGGCCGCAGGCACACCAAGCGCGCGCACAGCTCATCCGGCCCTGTCTGCAGCCCCCGCATTGGCGTGGAGCGTGAACATCGGCGAAGGCGACGGAAAACGGCAACGTATTTCGACAGACCCAATTGTGGTCGATGGCGTCATCTATACCATGGATGCCCAATCCACCGTCAGCGCCGTTTCCGCCGCAGGTACGCTGTTGTGGCAAGTTAACCTCACACCCCAAACCGAAAATCGCGGCGACGCCTTTGGAGGCGGGTTTGCCTATGGCGATGGGCGCTTGTTTGTGACCACAGGCTATGGTGCGATTCATGCGATGGATCCGAAGTCAGGGGCAATCGAATGGTCGCAATCGGTTTTGGGGGCAGGGGTATCGCGCCCCGCCTATTACGATGGATTGGTCTATGTCGTGTCTTCGGACGCGAACAGTTGGGCGATTGAGGCCGCAGATGGACATGTGCGTTGGCGCATTGACAGCGTCTCGGATGTCAACAACCTAACAGGATCTGTTGCCCCCGCTGTATCAGATCGGTTTGTGATCTTTGGTTATGGTTCTGGTGAAGTCCAAGCCGCCTTTCGCAAGGGCGGTTTGATTTACTGGAACTCAAGCCTCACAGGCGGTCGTGCAGGTCGTTCCATCGGCGTGGTCGAAGACATCGCAACCACCCCGATGATCGTGGGTGATCGTGTCTATGCTGCCAATGGATCGGGTCGATTTGTGGCAATGTCATTGGACAACGGGGAACAGGTCTGGACCTCGTCCCAAGGGGTGCGCGGCGATGTGTGGGTCGCGGGTGGTTCAGTGTTCTTTATCAATGACTTGGGTCAATTGCTGCGGGCCGATGCCGCCACAGGTGACGCGCTATGGGCGGTTGATCTGCCCGGATTTTTGAAACAGCATCCAAAACGTTCCAAAGAAGTCTATGCCCATCACGGCCCCGTTTTGGCGGGCGGGCAGATTGTTGTTGCATCAAACGATGGCATGATCCGCTTTTTTGATCCGACGAATGGCGCGATGGTGCGCAGCGTCGCAATCCCCGACGGGGCCACAACAAGCCCCGTGGTCGCAGGGGGTGTTTTATACCTAGTTTCGCAAAAGGGCGATTTGCACGCTTTTCGTTGACGTGAAACTGGTGTATGAGGCGCTCTTAAACCGCTTCGGAGCGTAATATGAGCTTTACTATGGCCATCGTTGGCCGCCCTAATGTGGGAAAATCTACCCTGTTCAACCGACTTGTCGGCAAACGTCTGGCTTTGGTCGACGACCAACCCGGTGTGACGCGCGACTTGCGCGAAGGGGATGCACGTTTGGGGCATTTGAAATTCACGGTGATTGATACCGCAGGGCTTGAGGATGCGACAGATGACAGCCTTCAGGGCCGTATGCGGCGTCTGACGGAACGCGCGGTCGATATGGCGGATGTGTGTCTGTTTATGATCGACGCCCGTGTTGGCGTGACACCTATCGACGAAATTTTCGCCGAAATCCTGCGCAAGCGCGGCAAGGTCGTGTTGATCGGGGCCAACAAAAGCGAAGGCAAAGCTGCTGATGCCGGCGTGCTTGAGGCATGGAACTTGGGCCTTGGGGAACCGCTGCGCTTGTCTGCAGAACACGGCGAAGGCATGAGCGATCTTTTGGAAGTGCTCGATCCAATTGCCAAAGAGTTTGAAGACAAGGCCGCCGCAGAGGCCGAATTGAACGCCCAGTTTGATATCGATATCGAAGATGAAATCGACGAAGACGAAGGCGACACCTATCAGTTGCCCACAAACGCCAAGCCAATGCAGGTGGCAGTGGTTGGGCGACCAAATGCGGGCAAATCCACCTTGATCAACCAAATTCTGGGCGAAGATCGTCTGTTGACGGGACCAGAGGCGGGTATCACACGCGACGCGATTTCGATGCGTATCGATTGGGACGGCGTTCCAATGCGCATTTTCGACACCGCAGGTATGCGCAAAAAGGCCAAAGTACAGGATAAAGTTGAAAAACTATCCGTGGCAGACGGCCTGCGCGCGGTAAAATTTGCCGAAGTCGTCGTTGTCCTTTTGGACGCGGCAATCCCCTTTGAAACCCAAGATTTGCGCATCGCAGATTTGGCCGAACGCGAAGGTCGCGCGGTTGTCGTTGCCGTAAACAAATGGGATATCGAGGCGGAAAAGAACAACAAGATCAAAGAATTGCGCGAAGCCTTTGAACGCCTGTTGCCGCAATTGCGCGGTGCGCCGTTGGTCACCGTGTCTGCAAAAACGGGCAAAGGCATTGATCGCCTGCACGAAGCCATTCTCAAAGCGCATCGCACATGGAACCGCCGTGTGCCGACCGCGCAGTTGAACCGTTGGTTGGCGGGCATGATCGAAATGCATCCGCCCCCCGCACCAAACGGGCGGCGGATCAAATTGCGGTACATGACCCAAGCGAAATCGCGGCCACCGGGCTTTGTTGTGATGTGTTCGCAGCCGGACAAAATGCCCGCAAGCTATTCGCGGTATTTGGTGAATGCCCTACGTACCGATTTTGATATGCCAGGCACGCCCATTCGCTTAACCATGCGCGGGCAGGGGGATAAAAACCCTTACAAAGACAAAAAGAAAGCCGCGCCAAGCAAATTGCGCAAGCATCTTGGATCAGGTGGAAGAGACGGCCGATAGGCCGTTTTTCAACATTACCGCCTCTTTAATGCGGCGTATCGCTAAGATCTTGAGCCAGCATAAGCGCATTTCCGTCAGTATCATAGAACGTTGCGGTCCTGACCATACCTTCCACGACGATCGTGTCGCCATCAAATTTGATCCCGAAGCGCTCCATTTTTTGACGTGCATCGTCGATATCAGAAATTTCAAAGACACGCACGCAATTGCCTAGAACGGGTTCTACATGTTCTCCCAGACCAATCGTCACGTGATCCGTGTTTGTCGTGATTTCTGACCATCCTGCTTCGTGGGCATGACAAATCAGATCAAAACACAAAACTTGTTGATACCAGCTCGCGCTAGCATGTCGATCTACGACTGATATTGCAATCGCTATATTTACCGACTGAGATAAGTGACATAGTCTTCCCCTTAGAATACAAAAAATGGTAACTATACTTTATGTCCACAACGGAATTTGTCATCCTCACATCTCGCGCCTGGGCGTTGCCTATCTTGTCTCAAATGCGCAAGGGCATCGCAGGACGCC
>RGAJ01000017.1 GCA_009920225.1 Paracoccaceae bacterium | reverse complement strand
GTGGCCCCGAAAACAGACAGATCACAGGGGATAAGCCACCCCTTTTGACCGCCGATTGATTGGAAAACGGGCATATGTCATTTGTGCGGCGGCCTGCGTCGCCGCACATCCCATTTGGGCAAATGATTTTCAGATTTCATTTCCATTAGAATGTGATCTTTCGACGGAATGCTATGTGCAACAATATGTTGACCACGATCCTTCCCCAAAAGCATCCGACTTTAGCTGTTCATTTCTCACCTATGACGGGCACAAGGGTACGGATTTTGGTCTTCGTGATCCTGCGCTTCTTGATCGGGGCGTGTTCGTAGTTGCCGCTGCCGCAGGGCGCGTTGTGGCGCGCCGTGATGGTGTCATAGATAAGATATACACCGCCGAGGATGCAGAGCGCGTGGATAAAATCGAATGCGGCAACGGCGTCGTTATTCAACATGATAACGGGTGGCAAACCCAGTATTGCCACATGAAACAAGGATCGGTCACCGTCACCAAAGGCCAGATTGTGGCGCAAGGTGATCCTTTGGGCCAAGTTGGCGTTTCTGGCAAGGCTGCATTCCCACATTTGCACCTGTCGGTTCGACAGGGGAACCGCGTGGTCGACCCCTATGCCCCCAACGGCCGGCTGAGCTGTGACGGAGACCTAGAAACGCTTTGGGATTTGACACCTGCCTATCAGCAAGGCGACCTTTTATATATTGGATTCAGCGATCGCGTCCCAGAATTTGATGATGTCAAAATGGGCACCGTGCCACAGGAATTGACGCCACAAAGCCCCGCGTTGGTGATGTATGTACATGGCTTTGGAACCCAAAAGGGCGATCAGCTTGAACTAGAGTTTACAGGGCCTGCGGGAACAATCGCACAGCAAACCATCACCCTTCCCAAAGATCAGGCACAGATGATGCGCGCCATCGGCCGCAATCGCAAAGCCGATTGGCCCAGAGGGTCTTATACCGCCACCGCGAGGTTGATCCGCAATGGCGTTGAAATTCAACTGTTGCAAAAAGACATGCGTATTGATTAGCGTTCGGTCAATTTGATCTCAATACGGCGATTTTGAGCGCGTGCAGATTCCGTATTGGCGTCATTCACAGGTTGGAATTCACCAAATCCATTCGCCGCCAATCGATCCGGTGGAAATCCCAAACCCGTCACCATATAACGGACCACAGACAGCGCGCGTGCTTGGCTCAGTTCCCAGTTGTCCTTGAATTGACCCTGGCCTGACAAGGCTATGTTATCGGTATGTCCATCGACACGGATGACCCAATCAATGTTGTCAGGAATTTCATCCATGACGGATTCCAGAATTGTCGCCACCTTTTGAATTTCAACCTGACCCGCTGATTGCAAATCGGCTTGACCTGGGTCGAACAACACTTCGGACGAAAACACGAATCTGTCGCCCACGATTTTTACACCGTCTTGACCTGCCAAAATCGCGCGCATGCGGCCAAAGAATTCTGATTTATATTTTGCCAAGTCCTCTGCCTGACTGGCCAATTTATTACGCTCTTCTTCTAAACGTTTGCGCTCTGCCTCTTCCAAAGTGCGGCGTTTTCGTTCTTCGGTCGCGGCCCGCGCAAGTGCTGCGTTTAGGCGCTGACCAAGGTTTTGAAGTTGGGTTTTATTGTCGACATCTGCGGCCTCTGACACATCTAACAGGCCTTGCAACTGTTCGACTTGTTTGCGCAGCTCACCCACCTGTTGATTTAACAATGCGGTTTGGCGTTCGGCCTTCAGTAATTCTTCGGTGGTCTGATCCGCAAATTGCGATTTTTGGGCCAATTCCTCTCGTGCCGCTTGCAACAATACCTCACGTTCGGCCGCTTCGGTCAACCGTGTTTCGGCCAATTGATCAGATGCCAGTTTTGCCGCCAACGCAGCCTTGAGCTGTTGTTGCGTGGTTTCAAAATCATTCTGTGCGCTCAGCTTTTCGGCCAAGGCGGCAGTGAGCTTTGCTTCGAGGTTCTGCAAAGAGCCGTTCAAATCATCTTGGGCCGACAGTGTAGATTGCAGATCAGCGAATTGTCGTTCGATCAATTCCTTTTGATCCGACAGAATCTGCGTTGTTTGTTTTTGCTCATCAAGTTTCAAAAGCGCATTGACCAACTGTGTTTGAACATCATTCAGCTGTTGGGCTTTTTCCCGATCTTGGCCACGTGTTTCATCAAGTGATGTCTGAATTTCGGCCAAGCGCGTTTCTAACTCTTGTTGACGCGCAAGCGACGCGGCAAGGGCGATCTGCGCTTGCTTGGCTTGCTCGGCTTGGTTTTCGTTTTGGGACCGGAGGTCATCGATCAACGTCTGCTGATCTGTTTTCTGCGCGTTCAACGTGATCAACGCGTCTGCCAGCTGGGTTTCGACATTTGTTTTAGCAGCCTCTGCAGCAGCCAACAGGGTCAAAGTTTCTTCGGCCTTTTTGCGTTGCTCTTCGAGCGCCAATGTCATCGCGGTCAGCTCTGCGTCCGCGTTTTCCAATCGTTTGCGCAATTCTTCAGCGGCCGCAGCCGAAAGCAGACGGTCATTTTCTGCCTGACTGATTTGCGTGGAAAGGTCGTCTATTTTTTGCTGCTGCGTGGCGATTTGCACCGCATTATCAGCGCCCTGCTTTTGCAAGCTTTGGATCAAAGCATTCAACGCATCACGTTCGGCGGCTTTGCGACGCGCTTCTTCGGTGGCGACATCAATTTCGGATCGCGCTGTGGCCAACGCCAACGAAAGCCGGTCTTGTTCGGACAATAGATCCGCTTTTTCGCTTTGCAATGTGCTGATGCTCAGCTCATTTTGCTGCTGCAGCGCCAGCAGTCCTGCAACTTGGGCCTCAAACGCTGTGATCTGTGATGTGGCCTGTTCAAGCGCGGCAGTTTGCGCATCACGTTCGCGCGTCAGCCGCGCGATCAGGTTGGATTGGGTTTCGACTTCGTTCTGTGTACTGGCCAAAGTTGCCGTCAATTCGCCCAGTTCCCCTTCGAGCGATTTGACACGCTGCTTTTCCAAACCCAAAGCATCAGCAATGGCCGCAATTTCGACGCCAAGCGTAGTGAGTTCGGTTTTTTGACCCGCAATCGTTTCGCGCAATACAAATTGAATGACCATGAAAATGGTCAGAACAAACATCAAAACCAACAAAAGGCCGGTCATAGCATCCACAAAGCCGGGCCAAATCGATCCCTGAAACCGTTGCCCTGTTCGACGCGACAGTGCCATACCTACCCCTTTGTCCGGCCAGAGGCTTCGATTTCTGTCACGGCGCGCACCAATGCATTTGTGAGCGCGTGGATATCATTGCGGATCGCAGATACGGTTTCTTGGCGCCCTGCAGACATATCTTCCATCAGGTGCAGCATTTGCACATCGATTGATCGCAGGCGCATACGGCTTTCTGCATCGACCGCATCGTTCTCATGCATATCGGTCAACACCTGTAAAAGCCGCTCTTGCCCGACAGCAACCCGTTCAAGCGCAGCATTCGACGGTGTAGATTGTTCCAAACGTGCCGACATTTGCGTCAATGTATCCACAAGTGTCCCAATTTTTTCATCAACCACGGCACGCGTTTGATCAGATTGGGCAAACATCACGCGAATGGCTTCCATTTGTTCGGACATTTGGTCCAAAACAGCGGTAAACAGACCATGTTCGCCTGACGTCTCGCCTTCGCTCGCGGATGAAAAGCCAAGGCGCGTGATGGTGGACAACCATTCTTCCAATTCACGATAAAACCGGTTTTGACCGTGCCCTGCGAATAATTCCAACAGTCCGACAACCAATGACCCAGCCAAGCCAAACAAAGACGACGAAAACGCAACGCCCATGCCGCCCAGCTGTCCCTCAAGCCCGTTCATAAGACGGTTGAACACCTCAAACCCGCTTTCACCGTCTTGTGGGGCCAAAGATCGAATTGTGTCGACCAACGCAGGTACCGTTGTCGCCAAGCCATAAAACGTACCAAGCAGGCCCAAAAAGATCAAAAGATTGACGATGTAACGGGTAAATTCACGCGCTTCTTCGATACGTGTCGCGACGGAATCCAAGATTGATCTGGTCGAGGATGCAGCGATTTGCATGCGGCCGCGTGTGCGCAACAGCGTTGCAAGCGGTGCCAACAATTGGGGCGCTTTGGTCGATTGGTTGCGATTATCCCGTGCGAAATTTTCGATCCAACGCACAGAATAGATCAACTGTGCGACCTGAAAAATGCAGCTCAGCACCCCAATCAAAAACACCAAAAGAATAAATCCATTGAGCCAAATATTGGCCGTCAGAATACCCATCACGACGGGAAGCGCCAAAATGACCCCTGCACAGGTCAACCCAATGGCGATCAACATCAGGATCACCTGACGGATCGGTTGGGAAAAATGCAGCTCGGCCTCTAGGTTTTGCTGATCCATGGGGTCAGCTCCTGATGTTGTTTGTGGTTGTTTAACTGTACTGTCCATCTGCTCATTCGCCAAGCTTATTCGCCCCTCATTGATTTAACTTCGCGGTCCAACCATTGCAGGTCTGCATCAACAATGTTCAATTCCGCTAGGTGAGCGGCGGTATTGTACAGATATTCCCAATTCGGGCCACGCCCGCCAACCGCCTTTGATAGAATGCGCGCCTGCTCTGTCAAAGGAAGACCGCCACAATATTGATCATGCGTTTCATCGATGACATAAATCACTGCATCGACGGTTGTGCCATCTGATAGGGCGATGGGCAACGTCACCTCAAGATAGGCAGAAGATACCAATTCACGATCCCGCAGGTAGGATAACGTGGCCTCAACATTTTCAGAGGCAACGCGAAATGCAACGCCTTGGCATTTTGCGCCTTGATGACGATCTAGGGCCAAAACCAATCCCGGATCGGCGACAGTGCCGCGATGATGAATTGAGCGCATACAAAAACTGCGGTGATATCCATGCAGACACGCAATTTGTTTTTCGACAAACTCAAACCCGGGGTTCCACAAAAGCGAACCATAGCCGAAAACCCACATGTAACGCGCCCTTTATCCTTGTATTTAACGCTTTGTAGCGACTATCTGACACAAAGCAAAGGGGCATGATATGAAACGCATCATTGGTATTGTTGTCATTATGGCAGTTTTTTGGGCGGGCAATTGGTATTGGGGATTAAGCACCAATCTTGACAAAACCGCAGGTTGGTTTGGCGCACAAGGCGACGTTTTTGAACATAGCGAACAGCACGGGTTTCCCAACCGCTATGATGTAACCCTTTCAGATGTCACAATTGCGGACATCGGCTTTGACGCGGAATTCGTGCAAATCTTGCGCGTGGTCTATAAATCGGATCATCGGATCATCATCCTTCCAAATCGCGTCCAGATCTTTGGGCAATCCCTGACCACAGACGGAATGCGCGCATCTGTCGTGACCTCTGGGGCCCCCACCCCAAGGATCACGATAGAGGCAGCAAAACCAGAATTCCCCAACGGCATAACCGCTGAACGCGCGCAAATTTCTATCGTTCCAACGCAGTCGCCCGAAAAGATCACGGTTTTCATTGAACTGAATGACGCAAAATTTGCCACTGGAACTCAACACGAAACCGTGCGCGCAACGCTTCATATATCATCTGACACACCCTTTGATTGGTCTACTTTGGCTCAAACAATCCGCTCGCTGAACCACCCTATAACAGGCTCAGGGACAGGATCGATTGACGGAGGATCTGTTGAAAACTTCGCGCTTTCTGGAAATCTTCGCCATCCCGCTGTGACCGATGCTGGTCTTTCGCCATCGCTTCAGGCACTGTTTTGGAAATAGTGTAAAAGTTTTGGGAAAATAGGCCATGGTACAGACAGGTCGCAAAAATCTGATTACGGACGTCCAAGGGGTGTTGGTCGGCCACGCCGATGACCACACGATTAAAACAGGGGTCAGCATTGTCACCTCCGACCGTCCGTTTTGTGCGTCTTACACGGTGATGGGCGGTGCCCCCGGAACACGGGACACTGATTTGTTGGATCCCGACAAAACCGTCGAAGACATTGATGCGCTTGTTTTATCGGGGGGCTCTGCGTTTGGGTTGGATGCGGCATCGGGCGTCAGCGATCAGCTGCGTGCACAAGGTCGCGGATTTGCCGTCGGCGCATTGAATGTGCCGATTGTACCAACGGCAATCTTGTTCGACCTTGCCAATGGCGGTAACAAAAATTGGGATGCATCACCTTATCCAGCCTTGGGCAAGGCTGCATATGACGCGCGTGCGGATGATTTTCCACTTGGATCTGTTGGCGCGGGAGCAGGTGCGCTTTGCGGCATGACCAAAGGAGGTTTGGGATCAGCGTCGATCATGTTGCCAAATGGGGGATGCATTGGGGCGATGATGGCCGCCAATCCAATTGGCAACGCGGTCGATGATCAGGGTCGATTTTGGGCGCACCCTTATGAACTGAACGGTGAATATGGGGGTGGCAATCCTGCGCAGGGGAATGTGTATGACATGACACTGACCAAACTGGGCGCATTGATGCCCCAGCAAAACACCACGATTGGGGTCGTGGCCACCGACCTGCCACTCAGCAAATCGCAGCTTAAACGCTTGGCCACTGCCGCGCATGATGGCATCGCCCGCGCCATAATTCCCGCGCATCTGCCATTTGACGGTGATTTGATTTTTGCGCTGTCTACCGCGCGGATTCAAGCCCCCGTCGACACGATAACATTTGCCACGTTATGCCATTACGCGAGCCTGTGCGTCGCACGATCCATCGCACGCGGTATTTATCATGCAGCCGATGATGCATCAGACATAAAACCAGCGTGGCGCCGTTTTCCCCCCGCGATATCATCCAAGGGATTCGCGACAAAGGCTTTGGCCCGTTTGCTGCGGTGCGTCCCAATTGCAAAGCGATGTGCCTCGTCACGAAGCCTTTGCACGAAATACAACACCGGATCATTGCGTTGCAGCGCGAATACAGGCTTGCCCACGACATAGAATTCTTCTTTCCCGTGATCCCGGTCGACCCCTTTGGCCACCCCGACCATTGACACGTCGTCAACGCCCAGTTCGGTCAAGATTTCATGCACCGCCGATACCTGCCCCGCACCACCATCAATCAAAAGCAAGTCAGGCCACGATCCAGATGTTCGATCTGGATCTTCTTTGATCAGACGAGAAAAGCGCCGTTTGATCACTTCTTTCATCATGCCAAAATCATCACCCGGGGTGATATCATCACCTTTGATGTTGAATTTGCGATATTGGTTTTTCATCATACCTTCCGGTCCCGCGACGATCATCGCGCCGACCGCATGGGCCCCTTGGATATGAGAGTTGTCATAGACTTCAATCCGTTCTGGTGGCGCTTCCAGATCAAAGGCCTCTGCCAAACCACGAAGGAGTTTTGCCTGCGTCGCACTTTCCGACATACGCCGCGCAAGGCTTTCTTTGGCATTTCGCATCGCGCCTGACACGAGTTCAAGCTTTTCTCCGCGCTGGGGCACCGAAATTTCCACCTTGCGACCCAGTTTATCGCTTAGCATTTCTTGCACCAAATCGGCGTTTTCAATGTCATGGGACAGGATCAATTGCTTTGGCGGTTCCTTGGTGTCGTAGAATTGCGAAACAAAAGCCTCCATGACTTCGGCATGCGAATTGTCGATGGCAACGCGGGGATAAAAGTCGCGGTTCCCCCAGTTTTGATTTGCTCTGATAAAAAAGACCTGAACACAGGCATGTCCGCCTTCTAGGTGCAGGGCAATGATATCCGCTTCGGGTACGGTGCGTGGGTTGATGCCTTGTGATGTTTGCACTTGGGTCATCGCCCGAATTCGGTTGCGCAACGCTGCGGCGCGTTCAAATTCCATTGCCTCGCTTGCTGCGGCCATTTGTTTGGCAAGGGTTTCCTGGATCTGGGTTGATTTCCCCGACAGAAATTTCTGGGCGTCTTTTACGGACTCATCATATGCGTCGCGCGAAATTTTCCCGACACATGGGCCCGTGCATCGTTTGATCTGATATTGCAGACAGGGACGGGTGCGGGTCACAAACATCGCATCCGAACAATTGCGCAACATGAACACCCGCTGCAATTGCGCAAGCGTAAAGTTGACGGCACCCGCCGATGCGAAAGGTCCATAATAAGCACCCTTTTCCTTTTTCGCGCCACGATGTTTTTTGATCATGGGAAATTCATGATCGGTGGTCACCAAAATATTGGGAAACGATTTATCGTCACGCAGCAAAACGTTGTATCGTGGCTTGAGTTGCTTGATCAGGTTTTGCTCTAACAACAACGCTTCGGTTTCGGTTTTGGTGGTCAGAAACATCATCTGTGTGGTTTCGGAAATCATCCGCGCAATCCGCCCAGAATGACCCGTTGGGCGCGCATAATTGGAAACACGATTTTTCAAATTGCGAGCTTTACCAACATATAAGACCCGTGCCTGAGCATCTAGCATACGATACACGCCCGGCGATCCATCCAGGTTTTTGACATAGTCCTGTATCAAGTCATGGCCGGTTTTCGCCATCGCAGCACACCTTATATTTGAACCTACGTATATGCGGCGATTCTAGGGTTCGCTGCAATGATCACAGAGAAATTTCAAGAGAAAATCTTTCCACGAAACCTGTGGATAAGTCTGGAGATAACTCTTGGGAACACCGAATTTTTCGTTGTTTTTTGCAGACTTCCGCGATGTGATTAAAAATTAGGCAATTTTATAAGTTATTGATTTTATTATATTTAAAATATGCTAACCTGACAAATCACTGAATTTGTTACATTTTTGTAAACACTTACTGTCGAATAAATGACAGTATGAACAACTTTCGATGATCAAATATAACCATTCGTCATTCAACACCCAAAATATCCGGCGTTTCCCATCCCAAATGCTGGCCCCCATCGGTGCACAGCAACTGCCCTGTCACCGATGGAGCGGTCAGGAAATACCCCAGTGCCACACAAATATCCTGTGGATTAGAGCCGCGTTTCAAAATGGTATTTTTACGCTGGTCGTCGAAATGTTGTTCGGTTTGACGCGCGCCTTGGATCGTTGGTCCCGGACCAATTGCGTTTACACGAATATCGGGGGCCAACGCACGTGCAGATGTTTGGGTAAATGCCCATAGCCCCATTTTGGCGATTGTATAGCTCATGAATTCTGGGGTCAGTTTGCGCACACGCTGATCCAGCATATTGATGATCAAACTTTGTGCCAGAGGCTCACCATTTTCGTCAATCAGCGCCTTGGGGGCTTGTTGCGCAAAACGTTGCGCCAGAACAATGGGCGCACGCAAATTGCTTTCGATGTGGCGATCCCACGACGTTCGCGTTGCAGTGGCCAATGTATCATATTCAAACACAGATGCATTGTTGATCAAGCAGGTCAATGCACCGCCCAACCCTTTGGACGCCCGATCAATCAGATCGCACACTTGGGCTTCGTCCAATATGTCCGCATGCAGCGCGACCGCATGACGCCCCTTGGCTTTGATCAAGGCCACAACATCGTCCGCGTCTTTGGCCGAGGTATTGTAATGAATCGCAACATCATATCCCTGATCCGCAAGGTATAATGCCATCGCACGGCCCAAACGTTTTGCGCCACCTGTCACCAAAGCTTTCATGGATGCCCCCTAATGGATCAACGATGCGATATACGTGATGTAGATCGCAGTTAGGACAATGCCCCAGACCCGCGTAATTTTCCACCCCAAGAAAACAAACGGTAACAGCACAAGTGCCGCGGCAAGCATAATCCAAAGATCAATGTCCAAGAACCGTTGGTCGACCGGAATCGCTCCGAACATGCTGGCAACACCGATGATGCCCAATAGATTGAAAATGTTGGACCCAATAACGTTGCCCAGCGCGACATCAGCCTGCCGGCGCGTGGCGGCCATGATCGTTGTCAGGCCTATCACCGTTTCACTGACACCATAATAATACGCGATGATTGAGCCGTTGACGACAAGTATATCCGCACCCAGCGGCAAACCGATCAATCCAAGGGTCAAAAATAGCAGGATCTTGAACATGGAAATGGATGGATCTGCGCCCTCTAAATCCACATCATCATTCGCGGATTTACGATGTTTGTTGGCATCACGCACCGCATCCAACAAAAAGAGCCCCAGACCCAACAGCAAAACCGCGCCTTGCCAAATGCCAAATTCGCCCGTGAACGCAAGGGCAATAAACAAAAGTGAGGCCGCCAGCATAATCATATAGGTTTTACGCGTTTCGCAGTCGCGCGTTTCCATGGCGGCGATCATTGCGGGAATCCCCAACACCAACAGCACATTCGCGGTATTCGATCCAACGACATTTCCCATTGCGATGCCGGCGACGCCTTCTAATGTCGCCTTGATCGAAATGATCAATTCAGGTGCCGACGTTCCAAAGGCAACGATTGTCAATGACACGATCAGCGCCGGAATCCCCAGCCGCAAGCTTAGGTTCACCGCTCCCCGAACCAAAAGGTCGCCCGCAACCAACAAGATCACGAGCCCAAGTACCAACATGAGCCAAACCATCAAAATCTCCTATTTTTTGGTACAGCGACACGGCCCGCGGCCAATTTTATATTTCCCACAAGATTGGCATTTTTCTGCCCCCAAGCGTGGCACTTTGGGCAGGCGAAGTTTTCCGAACATGGCAAGCACCATCATTCCAACCAAAAACAGCACGACAACTTTGATGATCATATCACAATCCAAATTGCGCAAAGGCCGCGCGTTCTTCGATGCTGTTCAAACTATGATCAATAATCGACATTCCAAACCGTTTGCCCCAGCCTTGCTTTAGGCCATAGACACGAAACCGGACTTTGTCGCCAAAACGGTCTTTGAGTGTTGGCACCAGATGGCCAATGCCATCAATCAAGCCGACGTCTATTGCTCCACGTCCTGTCCAGATCTCGCCCGTAAACAAATCGCGATCGCTGGCCAGTTTTTCACCACGGCGCTCGGTGACGTGCGATTTGAAATTCTCGTGGATCTCGTCCAACAATCGTTTCAATCGCGCAACATCTTCGGGATTTTCAGGACGGAATGGATCCAGCTGTGACTTGGAAGTCCCCGCCGTGTAAACGCGGCGTTCAACACCATATCGGGCCAATAATTCATGCACACCAAAGCCCGCAGAAATCACACCAATTGACCCGACAATCGATGATGTGTCTGCGTAAATTTCATCTGCGGTTGCAGCCAACCAATATCCACCAGACGCAGCCACATCTTCGACGAACGCGAAGACAAGGATTTCGGTTTCTTGTGCCAATCGGCGAATACGCGCCCCAATCAACGAAGATTGTACCGGCGATCCACCGGGTGAATTTATAGACAATGCAACCGCGGATGGCTTGCCCTTGCGAAAGGCACGCTCCAACACGGGTGCAAAAGATTGATCATTCAGCACCGCCCGACCCGAGGTTGAAATAACCCCAGACATACGAACGACAGCGACTGTATTGCGTTTTGAAACGAATGGAATTTTCATCATGATCTGCATGTAAAGTCTGTGATGCAGATAAACAAGGCAGCCCGCAAAACAAAGGGGAATTAAACCGCACTTCCCTCTCTGACGGTGTCGATCATGATCTGAACATTATCAGGGTCGGCGTCTGGGGTGATACCATGCCCCAAATTAAAGATATGTGGCCCATTCGACAGCGCGCGCACGATGCGACGTGTCTCATCAACCAAAGCCTGACCACCCGTGACCATATGCGACGACGCAAGGTTGCCTTGGACGCAGCCATCAACTTGTACGTTTTGCGCGACCCATTCAGCCGAAACCGAATTATCAATAGCAACGCAATCCGCGCCTGTGGCTTTTGCAAAACCGATATAGTTTTCTTTGGCCTCGCGCGGGAACGCAATGACAGGCACGGTCGGATAGCGCGATTTAATCGCAGCGGTGATCTTGCGTGCAGGTTCCAGTGCAAAATCATGAAAATCCTGACCGGTTAAGGATCCCGCCCAGCTGTCAAAAATCTTGACGACTTCGGCCCCCGCGTCGATCTGCGCGGCAAGGTATTCAATCGTGCTCTGTGTCAGCAGATCAATGATCTGTGAAAATACGGCACGGTTTTCCGCCTTCAGCGCATGCGCCGGCCCTTGGTCTTTGGTGCCACGGCCCGCAATCATATAGGTTGCAACCGTCCATGGAGCGCCCGCAAAACCGATCAAGGTCGTCTCTTGTGGCAGCTCACGGCGCAGGATCCGAACGGTTTCATAAATCGGATTCAGTGTTTCGTGGATATCGGAAACAGAACGCAGTTGATCGAACTCTGCCTGCGTCGTGGTCGTCGACATCCGAGGACCTTCACCCGTCTCAAACCACAAATCAACGCCCAACGCTTGGGGCAGCAACAAAATGTCAGCAAACAAAATTGCCGCGTCAAACCCGTAACGTCGAATGGGCTGCAACGTGACTTCGGCCGCCAATTCGCTGTTATAGCACAATGACAGAAAATCACCTGCTTGTGCACGTGTGGCGCGATATTCTGGCAAATACCGACCAGCTTGCCGCATCATCCAAATCGGAGGGGTTTCAAGTGTTTCGCCAGCAAGTGCGCGCAGGATTTTCTTGGTCATCGGTACTCATTTCTTTTTTACTATCTAAGTCACGTCAAAATGCTCTAATGTCAAGCTCAGGTTCTTGTCATGATACACGGATCGCATTAAGGATGAACCATGAAACACGCTCTACCAACACCCGCATCACCCCTTAAAATAGGCACACGTGGCTCTCCTTTAGCATTGGCACAAGCCTATGAAACGCGGGCAAGGTTATGCAAGGCATTTGACCTAGAAGAGGCGTGCTTTGACATCATCGTCATCAAAACAACAGGGGATCGTGTTCTTGATCGGCCCCTCAAGGAAATTGGTGGCAAAGGTCTTTTTACCAAAGAAATCGAAGAAGACATGCTTTCAGGCGCAATTGACATTGCCGTGCATTCGATGAAGGACATGCCAACGCTGCAACCCGACGGGTTGATCTTGGACACCTACCTTCCCCGAGAAGACGTTCGTGATGCGTTTGTGTCCTTGACATACGACAGTTTGGACGATTTGCCAGACGGCGCCAAACTGGGCTCCTCAAGCCTGCGTCGCAAGGCTCAGCTCACGCTGCGCCGCCCAAATCTCGACGTTGTTGAATTTCGCGGAAACGTGCAAACGCGTCTTGCTAAATTAGAATCGGGCGTTGCCGATGCGACATTCCTTGCGGCCGCGGGGCTCAATCGCTTGGGCATGTCCCATATCGTTAAATCGTATCTAGAGCCCGGCGAAATGCTTCCGGCCGTTGCTCAAGGCGCGATCGGGATCGAAAGACGTATTGATGATCATAGATCTGCAGACTTGCTGAGCGCCATTCATGATATCCCAACAGGACATCGCCTTGCCGCAGAACGCGCATTTTTAGCAGCGCTCGATGGGTCCTGCGAAACACCAATCGCAGGTTTGGCAGAACTTGACGGAACCACCCTTCGGTTGCGTGGTGAAGTTATCCGCCCCGACGGATCGGAAGCTATCTCTGACGATCAGACCGCCCCAATCGAAGACGGCGCGCAGCTGGGGAAAGAAATGGCTGCAAACCTACGCAAAACAGCTGGAGACGGCTTTTTTGATTGGGCGGATTGATTGGGGCTTTGCCCCAAACCCCAGGATATTTGCCAGACAGAAAATGGACAATCAGCTTGCATTTTCTGTCTGAAAATATCCTCGCCGAAGGCGAAATTCCTACGGAAGGACCTTGCCCGGATTCATGATATTGTTTGGATCCAAGGCGCGTTTGATCGTTGACATAACTTCGAGCGCGATTTTATCTTTTCTGCGCTTCATCGAAGGTAATTTTGTCAGACCGATCCCGTGCTCTGCTGAGAAACTGCCCCCCAGCCGCAGCACAATGTCCTCGACTTTTTCCATAATCTCATTTTTCAAAGCCGCGTCATCGCGGCTTGCTGATACGACATAGTGGATGTTTCCATCCCCAAGATGAGACACGACAAAGGTTTGAAAGTTGGGGTCGATGGACGAAAGT
>RGAJ01000160.1 GCA_009920225.1 Paracoccaceae bacterium | reverse complement strand
CGAAACCAATGCCAAAGTGGTTGTAACGCTCAAAGCATTTCCCAAGACAGATGTGGGCCAAAAAACTGCGGCTGCCGTGGCATTGGCCCCGAACGTTCAGGCCGTGGTCGAAGTGGATCTAAACCGTTACCTGACACCGCCGAAATCGTGGATTGTGCCTTTGGTGCGTCCCAAAAACCCTGTGTCCCATTCGGCAAAAGTCTATGATTTTAATACGTTGCTGAATGCACAGAACAAGACACTTGATTTCGAAGACGTGCAAGACGATCGCGTCGCCGCCTATTTCCATACCGGCGGTACGACAGGGATGCCCAAAGTGGCGCAGCATCTGTATTCGGGCATGATCTATAATGGGTGGCTTGGGCATCGGTTGTTGTTTAGCGAAACAGACAATGTGATTTGTCCGTTACCCCTGTTCCATGTGTTTGCAAGCCACGTGATTTTGATGGCTATGGTTGCCTCTGGTGCGCATGTGGTCTTCCCGACACCTGCGGGTTATCGCGGTGATGGTGTGTTCGATAATTTCTGGAAATTGATCGAACGGTGGAAGATTTCGTTTATCATCACGGTGCCAACCGCGATTTCTGCGTTGATGCAGCGACCCGTGGATGCCGATATCTCAACCGTCAAGACATCGTTTTCGGGATCGGCCCCTTTGCCTCTGGAATTGTTCCGTCGATTTGAAAAGGCGACAGGCGTCGCGATTGTCGAAGGCTATGGATTGACCGAAGCCACCTGTCTGGTGTCGTGCAACCCGCCTGAGGGCGAGAAGAAAGTGGGCTCGATCGGGTTACGCTTTCCCTACACCGATGTGCGTATCGTCAAAACCGTGGATGGTGAGTTGGTCGAATGTGACACGGATGAGATCGGTGAAATCTGTGTCTCGAACCCGGGCGTCTATGCGGGGAACACCTATACCGAAGCGGACAAAAACAAAGATCTGTACTATCAGGGTACGCATTTGCGCACGGGCGATCTGGGGCGTATTGATGCTGACAGCTATCTTTGGATCACAGGACGCGCGAAAGATTTGATTATCCGTGGTGGTCACAACATCGACCCTGCGATCATTGAAGAGGCGCTGTTGGGCCATGACGCCGTGGCCTTTGCAGGTGCGATTGGTCAACCTGATGGCCATGCGGGTGAACTCCCCTGTGCTTATGTGGAATTGGTTGCTGGTGCAAACGTCACGGTTGATGAGTTGATGCAACATTGCGCCAATATCATTACAGAACGCGCCGCGATGCCGAAATATATCGAAGTCCTGAGCGAGTTGCCAAAAACCGCAGTGGGCAAGGTGTTCAAACCAGATCTGCGCAAAAGCGCGATTACACGGATCTACAATGCGGCTTTGGCCGATGCGGGGATTGATGCGACTGTCACCTCAGTCATTGACGATAAAAAGCGCGGTTTGGTTGCTTGTATCTCAAATTGTGGTGATGAGGCCGCTGTCCAAGATACACTGGGCGTCTTCCCGCGCCCATGGCAATGGGCTGAGTAGTCATAAAAAAGCGCCGCCGCTGGAGTTATTCAGCGGCGGTGTCATTTGGGTCGGAAATTTTGACCGAACAAAACATGTTATAGAGCAAATCAATCAGCTTGGCTGTGTTGTCGTCCGCCAAAGAATAATAGATCGTTTTCCCATCACGTCGCGTGTCGACCATGCCATCGTCACGCAAACGCGCCAACATTTGGCTGACGGCGGCTTGACGGCAATTTAGGATTTCTTCCAATTCACCCACAGATTTTTCGCCAGATCCCAAATGACATAGGATCATCAATCGACCCTCATGGGCCAATGTCTTGAGAAAACTCGCAGCGGACCCTGCGTTTTTTTCCATTTCTTTGGGGGGCGGTTTTAATTTGTCTAGCATGCTCAAATCCACTTCACATTCTGTAAAGCATATGTGTTGGGATTTTGCAAGGTCTATGTGGTTATTCCTTGACGGGTGCGCCCCCTGCAAAGCTGTTGCCATTTTGGTAATCACACGGCGCATCCTGCATCATAAGGTGCAAACCCTCGCCGGTAAAGGGATGGGCACGGGCCAGATCTTCGTCAACCTCAATCCCCAATCCAGGTGCTGTTGGCGCGGGAATGAACCCGTTGTCCACCCGAATGGATCCTTTGATGATTTGATCGTGGAACGGTGTTTCGATGGTTTCTGCCATCAATAGGTTCGGAAGAGATACAGACAAATGGATGTTCGCCGCCCATTCAATGGGACCTGCATAAAGATGCGGCGCCATTTGCGCATTGAAAACCTCGGCGATTGCGGCGATTTTCTTGGTTTCCCAAATGCCACCTGATCGCCCCAACGCAGGCTGTAAAATTGCCGCGCCCCCCGTTTGCAGAACAGTCGCAAATTCGGCCTTGGTTGTCATCCGTTCCCCTGTTGCCACGGGGATATTGACCGCGCTGGCGACCTTGGCAAATTCCAACAGGTGATCGGGTGGTACGGGTTCTTCGAACCAAAGGGGCATATAGGGTTCAATCGCTTTGCCCAAACGGATTGCACCTGCGGTTGTGAATTGCCCATGCGTGCCAAATAACAAATCCGCCTTGTCGCCCACCGCATCGCGGATCGCCTTGCAAAAGGCGACCGACAGAGAAATATCCGACATCGCGGGCTGATGGCCGCCACGCATCGTATAGGGGCCTGCAGGATCAAATTTCACCGCAGTATAGCCGCGCGACACCAAATCAAGCGCAGATTGCGCCGCCCCTTCGGGCGATGTCCAAAAACTGCGCAGATCATGGTGCGGCAAAGGATAAAGATAGCTATAGGCGCGCACACGTTCGTTCATCATGCCGCCCAACAGCGCCCAAACAGGTTTATCCTGATCCTTGCCCAGAATGTCCCAACACGCGATTTCCAATCCTGAAAAGGCGCCCATGACCGTAAGGTCAGGTCTTTGTGTAAATCCCGATGAATACGTGCGCCGAAACATACGTTCCACATTTTGGGGATGTTCATCCAAAAAATACCGCTCAAACACATCGCGGATGACATGGCACATCGCGTCAGGTCCGATGGACGCGGCATAGCATTCCCCCCATCCGGTCACGCCTGTGTCTGTGGTAAGTTTGACAAAGATCCAATACTGTCCGCCCCAACCCGGGGCTGGCGGGGAAGTGACAATGATGTCCAGATCGGTCAGTTTCATAGCATGCCCCCTAGATGTCGAATGTGATGACATTGCGCTTGGCGGATCCTGTTTTGGTATTTGCAATCGCATCGTTAATTTGATCCAAAGACCACGTTTGTGACACCAATTCATCCAGTTTCAATCGGCCCTGTTGATAAAGATCGATCATCCACGGGATGTCGCGCTTGATCACCACGTCCCCCATTTTGGAACCAATCATCCCTTGGGCCACCGCCGCCATCATCGAGGGTTGATAGCTCGATACATCGCCTGCTTTTGGCATGCCGACCATGACAACTTTGCCGCCATAGCCAATATAACGCAGCGCGTCGTCATAGGCGCGCTTGGATCCAACAGTTACAAACACCGCATCGGCCCCACGGCCCATCGCAGCCTTGGCGCGGCGCCATGGCGTATCATCGGTGGCCAAAACACCATCGGTCGCGCCGAAATCTTTGGCCATCGCCAATTTCTCGTCGTTCATGTCCACCGCAACAATGCGGCGCGCGCCTGCAATACGTGCGCCCTGAATGGCATTCAATCCAACACCGCCTGCACCAATAACAACCACATCTTGGCCCGCACGCAGTTTGGCGGCGTTCACCACCGCACCTATCCCCGTGATCACGCCGCACGCCAGCAGTGATGCCGAGGTAAACGGGATTTCCGGTGCGATTTTGACCACTTGCGCTTGATCAACAACAACCTTTTGCGCAAAGGCACCGCATGCCATCGCTTGGTGCAATTTCGATCCATCCGGCATCGTCAACGGTCCGCGATCCCCATCATAGGGGGTTTCACAAATCGTAGGCGCCCCAGACGCACAATTGCCACAATGCCCGCACGCACGAATAAGTGTGACCACCACATGATCCCCGATCGCCAATCCGCGCACGCTATCCCCCATCGCGGTGATGCGGCCCGCAGCCTCATGGCCATACACCGCGGGCAGGGACCCGCCCCAAGCTCCATCCGCATAAGAAATATCCGAATGACAAATGGCAACCGCGCCAAGGGTGACTTCGATCTCTGATCCAATCGGCGCGCGAAGGTCTACGGTTTCGACTGACAAAGGTGCATTGAATTCATGACAAACTGCGGCTGTGATATGTGCCATTCTGTTCCCCCGTTGTTTTAAGGGCAGTCTGCCAAGCTCTTGCCTGATGGCAAGCGGAAAATGACACCCATCCGCACGACGTGGCGTTGTGTTTGGAATTAGCGATCTTTTTTGCGTTGGCTGCGCGTGAAAAGCGCCAAGGCAATCGCCACCAAAAGCGCAGATACCAAGAACGGGGCGCTTGGGAAATAAAACGGCGCGTCTGGTGTGGTAAAGCGATAAAACAGCCACGACATCGAGATGGGCGTAATGATCATCGCAATCGCATTGAGGGATGCAATCACCCCTTGCAACGTGCCTTGGTTCTGGTCCCCCACCGCTTTGGACATAATCGCTTGGAGCGGGGGTTGCGCAATAACACCAAGCGCGGCCATCGGGGTAAAGGCCAACATAAGCCATCCATATGGAATAAGCGTGACCACCAACAAGGCAAAGATTTCGGCGATAAATCCCAACACCACGACGCGTCTTTCGCCGAAGTAATGAATGGCAGGCTTGACCAACGTGCCTTGGATCACCGCGAAACACACGCCGTATAGTGTGAGTGAGACGCCAATCATCCCGGGCGACCAATCAAAACGCTCGACGGTAAAGAACGGCCAGATCGCGGCATAAACGGACACACCGATCAAAAACAGGCCCAAAACCAAAATCAATCGACCAAGGCCATCAAATTTTGAAATTGTCACGAACGCGCCCAAAGGGTTCGCACGGGTCCATGTGAATTTTTGGCGGATTGCGTCTGTCACACTTTCGGGCAACCAAATCCAGCAACACAATGTATTGATCGCCGCAATAATGGCGGCGGCATAAAACGGGGCGCGTGGCCCCCATTCGCCCAACAGACCACCAATCACCGGTCCCAAGACAAATCCAATGCCAAAGGCTGCGCCCAATAACCCAAAGC
>RGAJ01000159.1 GCA_009920225.1 Paracoccaceae bacterium | reverse complement strand
TGCCTGTCTTGCTGCGGGTCTGCGCATCAACGCGTTTTACGATGACCGCGCAGTACAGGTTAACCCCGTTTTTCGATGGCATAGAGCCTGATACAACAACGGAATAGGGTGGCACTTCGCCATACATGACTTCGCCCGTTTCACGATCGACGATCTTGGTCGATTTGCCGATGTACACACCCATGCCCAAAACCGATCCTTCGCGAACGATACAGCCTTCGACAACCTCGGACCGCGCCCCGATGAAACAGTTGTCTTCGATAATGGTTGGGCCTGCTTGCATGGGTTCCAACACGCCACCGATGCCGACGCCACCAGACAGGTGAACGTTTTTACCGATTTGCGCACAGCTGCCCACGGTTGCCCATGTGTCAACCATCGTACCTTCGTCAACATAAGCGCCAAGGTTTACAAAAGACGGCATCAAAACAACGCCCTTTGCGATATAGGCTGATTTGCGAACAATACAGTTTGGTACCGCGCGGAACCCGGCCGCACGCCATTGGTTTTCACCCCAACCGGCAAATTTGCTGTCAACCTTGTCCCACCAACCACCGTTTTGTGGGCCACCTGCGTGAATTTCCATATCTTTAATGCGGAACCCCAACAGAACGGCCTTTTTCGCCCATTGGTTCACATGCCAATCACCGTTTGCCATCTTTTCGGCCACACGCAAAGATCCACTGTCCAAAGCGTTCAACGTATCTTCAATCGCGTCACGTGTTTCACCTGTGGTGGCAGGAGTGATTGTGTCACGGGCTTCCCACGCGGCTTCGATAGCATTTTCTAAGTGTGCATTGGACATGTGTTTCGTTCCCTTGTGCAGATCAAATTTTGCGACTGTATATATAGTCTGGGCCAAAGGCACAATAACGCATTAGAGCATTGTGATCTTTGGCAGGTCGTTGGGATTGGCACCACAGACCAAAACCGCAACCTTTTCACCCAGTGCAGGGATATAGGCCCCGCTTGTTAATGCGGCCAGTGCGGTCGCGCCTGCGGGTTCAACATATTGTCGCAGATCCTGCCAGAGGGTTGCTTGGGCACGAAGTATATCGTCATCACTCACCAAGACGCTTGGTGTGTTATATCGGGTGGCAAGGTCGAAACAAATCGACCCAATCCGTTTTGCGCCCAGCGCATTGACTGCGACGCCCGACACGGGCACATCCACAGGGGCCCCCGCCAACAGCGCCCCATTCAGCGTTGCACAGGTTTCGGGTTCAACGGCGACGATCTTTTTCGACGCACCAAACCACGCCAAAGCCCCCGCAATCAATCCACCGCCCCCAACCGCGATCAAAAGTGTATCGGCCTCAAGCCCCTGTTCCTGCCATTCCGCAAACAGCGTCCCCTGCCCAACCACCGTCTGAGGCGCATCATAGGCATGAATTTGCATCGCGCCCGTGTCCTTTGCATAGGCCATCGCCGCATCAAGAGCGTTCACATACTGTCCCGCAACAACTGTCAAATCCGCACCCGTCGATTTGATCAGATCAATCTTGGTCGGTCCTGCCAATTCAGGCACAAAAATATGCGCAGGCACCCCCAGATTTTTCGCGGCAAACGCCACCGCAGCACCATGGTTGCCGCCACTTGCCGCAACAACGCCAGCGGGCGGAATGTCACCGTGCAACAAGGTGTTCATCGCACCCCGAACCTTGAAATTTCCCATGTGCTGCATGTGTTCGAATTTCAATTCAATACCGACGGATGCACCGACGTGATACCGACGCAATACCGACGTTTCCCTGACGTGCGGTTTCAACGCTTGGGCCGCTGCACGTATGTGTTGTGTCCACTCTGTCATGAGATCCCTATTTGGTTGCACTTTGGTCAGTTGACTGATTTGGTGGACACAACAACAAAAGGGGATCCAATGTCAAAACGTATTTTTCCAGACGCTGCAAACGACCATTCAACCGCGCAAGGTATTCCTGACACTCCGCAGACGCGGGCTAATGCGTACAAGCTTGCATTTGCGGACCAAGATTTCCTGCTGCGCGATGATCTGCGACCCGTTCGATTTCAGCTTGAGCTTTTAAAACCCCAAATCGTCATGGATGAACACGCGATCCAATCCACCGTGGTAATGTTTGGCGGCGCGCGCATTCCTGCGCCCGAAAATATCGGATCCGCGCGGACCAAGACATTGGCAGATTTGTCAAAATACTATGAAGAGGCCCGTATTTTGGCACAGAAAATCACCGAGTTAAGCATTGCAAGCGGCGGTCGTGACATGGTCGTCACCACCGGCGGCGGCCCCGGCGTGATGGAGGCCGGAAACCGCGGTGCCGCCGATGCAGGCGGTATTTCAATCGGGCTCAACATCGTGCTGCCCCATGAACAAGCCCCGAACAAATACGTCACGCCAAACCTTTGTTTTAACTTCCACTATTTCGCCATCCGCAAGATGCATTTCCTCATGCGCGCCAAGGCGATCTGTGTCTTTCCCGGTGGGTTTGGAACCTTGGATGAATTGTTCGAAACTCTGACCCTGATCCAAACTGGCCGCATGACGCCCGTTCCGATTTTGCTGTTTGGCAATGCGTTTTGGCATTCTATCATAAACTGGGATGCCTTGGCCGATGCTGGCACCATTTCTGACGACGACCTAAAGCTGTTTCGTTTTGTCGAAACAGCGGACGAGGCGATGGATCTGATCCAAAACTGGACCAATAAATAATCTTGGACAAACACCAATCTGCACACTAAACAGCGCAAAACACCCCTGATCGGAGCAAACCCATGACCTTTGACCGAAGCATCAAAATCGCCCCCTCAATCCTTTCTGCCGATTTTGCGAATTTCGGCGCAGAAATCCGCGCGATTGAGGCGCAAGGCGCAGATTGGGTCCATGTGGATGTGATGGATGGCCATTTTGTGCCGAACCTGACCTTCGGCCCGCCCGCGGTCAAAGCGTTCCGCCCCCATGTCAAAACCGTGATGGATGTGCATTTGATGATCGCGCCAGTCGATCCCTATATCGACGCTTATGCGGATGCAGGGGCCGACATCCTGACCGCCCATATCGAAGCGGGTCCTCATATTCACCGCACATTGCAAGCCATTCGCGGCGCAGGGATGAAGGCAGGCGTCGCCCTGAACCCGGGCACACCCGCAGACAGCGTCGAACATCTTTTGGACCTGTGCGATCTGATCTGTGTGATGACGGTGAACCCAGGCTTTGGCGGGCAGAAATACATCGACATGACCGCCAAGGTGCGCAAACTGCGCGCCATGATCGGCGACCGTCCGATCCATATTGAAATTGATGGCGGCATGGATCCAACGACCGCACCACAGATGGCGGCGGCAGGGGCGGATGTCTTGGTCGCAGGATCGGCCGTGTTCCGTGGTGGCTCGGTCGACAACCCGTCGGTCTATGGTGATAACATCACCGCCATTCGCAATGCGGCGGAACGCCAATGATAAAAGCCGTTATCTTTGACCTAGATGGCACATTGATCGACAGTGCCCCCGACATTCATGCCGCCGCCAATCGCATGTTGGCCGATTTTGGCAAGCCGCCGTTGGATTTGCCGACAATCACCAGCTTTATCGGCAATGGCCTGCCCAAATTGGCCGAGCGCGCCGCGACAGCCGCGGGCCTGTCGAAAGACGATTTCGCCCAAGCGATTGCCAAGACAGGCATCTATTACGGCGAAAACCCAACCACGCTGACACAGACATATGCGGGGATCTTACCGCTTTTGTCGGCGCTTCGGGATCGGGGGATTAAGATCGGGTTATGCACAAATAAACCCTATGATCCTGCGATTGCCTGTTTGAACGACTTTGATATTCTACCGTTCTTTGATGCCGTTGTTGCAGGCGACACATTGGATGTGAAAAAACCCGATGCCGCACCCTTGTTAAAAACTATCGAGATGTTGGGTGAAACAGAGGTTTTATATGTGGGCGACAGTGCGGTTGATTATGACACCGCCAAAAACGCCAATGTGCCATTTGCGTTTTTCACCGGCGGCTATCGCACCCAACCGGATGAGTTTTTCCAAGAGTGTTGGCACTTTGACCATTTTGACCAATTGCGATTGCGGCTTGTTCCGCCACGGGCCTATTTGTTCGATGTTGATGGAACTTTGGCCGAAACAGAAGAAGTGCACCGCAATGCGTTCAACGCGGCTTTTGACCGTGCAGGGTTGGGGTGGCAGTGGTCGCGCGACGAGTATCGCGATTTGTTGAAAACATCGGGCGGCAAAGAGCGGATCAAAAAACACGCAACAAACATTGGATCGCCTGATGTCCTGTCGGATCAGCAGATCAAAGACCTGCATCACAGCAAAACCGAAATCTATCGCGATCTGGCCAACAGCGCCCTAACGCCCCGCGACGGGGTGATGGCGTTGATTGAGTGGGCCCGCAGGACGGGGGTGACATTGGCAATTTGTACCACCACGTCGCGATCCAACATTGATGCCTTGGTCAAGCGGTTTTGGAACTGTGCGCCCGAAGACATCTTTGCGGGGATCTATTGCGCCGAAACAGCGCCTCAGAAAAAGCCAGATCCGCAGGTGTATTGTCAGGCGCTTGATGATTTGGGGTTTTCGGCGCAGGATGCGCTTGCCTTTGAAGACAGCCACAATGGATTGACCGCCGCGCGGCGCGCGGGCTTGGACGTGATTGTCACGCCCGCCATCTATACCAGTCACGAAGATCATGGCGATGCCACCGATTGTCTGACCGATTTAACGCAGTTTATGCGCAAGTACTGTGACGCGACCTAAGGTACGGTTGATCCGCATGCGATCACATAGCGGCGGCTATTGCATGGGCGGCAAGGGTCATCGCGTCCTTGGTCAGGACAAAATCATCTTTGGTCAGGGCAAGCGAGGGATACATTTTGCTGGGTGATTTAAAGACGCCATTCGCGCGCAAAGTGGCATTCCATGTTGTGGCGCGATTTGGGTCAAGGTGCCGGGCGCTGCGATAATCCAAACAGGGTTGCGACGTGAAGTAGACGTCAAACAGCGTGGGATCCCCACTTATCTGGTGGTCTATTCCCGCATTGCTGAGCGCGGCGCGATGCATATCCATCAATTCTTGCCCATTGCGGCGCAATTGGTCGTATTGGCCATCGCGGCGCAAGATTTCCATCGTTTTTAGGCCTGCGGCCGATGCCACGGGATTGCCCGACAGCGTGCCAAGTTGCATCAGCCATTTGTCGGCCCCCA
>RGAJ01000158.1 GCA_009920225.1 Paracoccaceae bacterium | reverse complement strand
AATGATGTCAAAAAGTTGGATCAAGGCGCAGTTTATGCGGCGCTTTTAACACCACAAGGAAAATACCTGAGCGATTTCTTTTTGGTTCCTCATGGCGATAACATCCTGATCGATGTGGCCGCTCCTTTGTCGGACGGCCTGATGAAGCGGCTGAGCATGTATAAATTGCGGGCCGATGTCGCGATTGAGGCAACCGATGTGCAGATGTCACGCGGGCGCGGCCCGATGCCTGCGGGGGCGATTGTTGATCCACGACACCCTGATCTGGGTTGGCGGGTCTATGGGGACACTGATCTGGGGGATGATACGGATTGGGATGCGCTTCGCGTCGAACTGGGCATTCCCGAATACGGTATGGAATTAAGCGAAGACAGCTATATCCTCGAAATGGGTTTTGCCCGCTTGAACGGGGTTGATTTCCGCAAGGGCTGCTATGTCGGCCAAGAGGTCACAGCGCGCATGAAGCACAAAACCGAATTGCGCAAGGGATTGGCGCGCATCACCTTTGACGGTCCTGTTCATTCGGGCGATGTGCTAAGCTCAAACGGGAAAGACGCAGGTGTTGTGCACACTGTTTCCGACA
This sequence comes from Paracoccaceae bacterium, assembly GCA_009920225.1. Lineage (GTDB taxonomy): Bacteria > Pseudomonadota > Alphaproteobacteria > Rhodobacterales > Rhodobacteraceae > CAJXSD01. The sequence continues at coordinate 4,622 of RGAJ01000158.1, read as the reverse complement.
CCCGCGCCCTCTGTTATCTGCGGTTTGATCGGGCAGAGGGTGTTAGCACAGAAACAGCAGAGGCGGTCACAGTCGACCCTTTGGCAGGTTAATCGGCCCGCAAACGCGCACGCAATTCTGTTTTCAACACCTTGCCATAGTTGTTTTTGGGCAAAGCATCGACAAAGACATAGTCTTTGGGCCGTTTGAACCGCGCCATATTGTCGAGACAAAATTCATCCAATTGAGTTGCATCACACCCGCGACCAACGACAAAGGCAACCACGTCTTCGCCCCATTCGGGATGGGGACGCCCCACAACAGACACCTCGTCCACCGAGGAATGGTGCAGCAGAACCTCCTCTACCTCGCGCGGATAGATGTTTGTGCCGCCTGAAATGATCATATCTTTGGACCGATCATGCAGTGTGAGATATCCATCCGCATCCAAGGCCCCCATGTCGCCCGTTTTCAACCAACCATCCACAAGCGTCTCTTCCGTGGCCTGCGGATTTTGCCAATAACCGGGCATAACCAAATCCCCGCGCACCATGATTTCGCCGATCTCACCGATGGGCAGCGGGGCGCCTGTTTCATCGCCAATCCTGACCTCGACCGCAGATTGGGCAAACCCAACGGATGCCAAACGTTCGCGCCAGCGTGGATGGGTTCGATCCGTGACATCGTCGCGCGGTAAGACAGTGATTCCCATGGGACATTCGCCTTGGCCATATATCTGGACAAAGATCGGGCCAAATGTATCAACCGCGTCGATTATGTCGGCCAAATACATCGGCCCGCCTGCATAAATAATCGTGCGAAGCCCCTGCCCCGACAGCCGATGTTCACGGGCGTGTTGCGCCATTCGTTTCACCATCGTGGGCGCGGCAAACATATGGGTATTGCCAAAATATTCGGCCAATTCGAAAATCTCGGCCTCGTCAAAGCCACCAGATTTCGGCACGACATGGCGGGCCCCGACCAGCATATGTTGAATGTTATAGAGCCCCGCCCCATGCGACATCGGGGCCGCATAAAGCGTGGCATCCGTGTCCGACACCTGATCCACATCGGCGAAATAGCCCAAGGCCATGGTTTGGATCATCCCATGCGTAATCATCACACCCTTGGGCCGACCTGTGGTGCCAGAAGTATAAAACAACCATGCCAAATCCTGACTCTCACGCGGTGTGATCATGGTCGTTGCGTCCCCTGCAAGGTCTGACAGCGCAGGGATATGCACCATCGCGCGCGCACCCGTGTCGCGCAGCGCCGCCCCGAGGGTGTTGCAGCACATCACATGGTCACAGCCTGCATTATCCAAGATCCACTCGGCCTCTTTCGGGTGTAATTTTCCATTGATCGGCACAACCACCGCGCCGACGGTCCAAATGCCGTAAAACACCACCAGATATTCGGGTGTGTTTTTCATGAAAATCCCCACGCGATCGCCAGCGCCCACACCGATGTCACGCAGATGCTGTGCATATGTCGATACCGCCGACCAAAGCGCACCATATGTCAAAAGACGGTCGGTTCCGTGAAACAGCGCATCGCGGTCGGGATGGCGTTGGGCGGTTCGGTATAACCAGTGGGCAAGATTCATAATCGCGTTCCTCATTGATTGGGGAAACTCTATCGGGCAATATGCAAATTACAATGGGGTCTACCCCACGTCATATTTCGGTTTTTGGGAAACGCGCACGCAATGGCACTTCGGCATCTCGCATTTGATCACGCGCCCATTGGGTTGGCGGTTCTGGCCAATCGCGAAATCCAAGATTGCAACGTCATGTTTTGCGACATGTTTGGTGGTGAAATCACTGCCTTTTTGTCCACCTCAATCGCGCAACTCTATCCGACCCAAGATGATTTTGAACGCACAGGGCAAATCGTGCGGGATGCTTTGGAAAAATCGGGATCCTACCACGATGAACGGATTATGAAGCGGCTGGACGGCACCTTGTTTTGGTGCCGCGTTCGGGGACACGCCGCACCTGACAATCCAACGGACATCGGGATTTGGAGCTTTGCCGATCTGTCCAATGACCGCCCTGTTGTGTCGCTGACCCCGCGTGAAAAAGAAATTGCAATCCTGACCTGTCGCGGCCTGACCAGCAAAGAAATCGGCCGTGAATTGGGTGTTTCCTATCGTACGGTCGAAGTGCATCGCGCCAAACTGTTGACCAAATTCAATGCCCGAAAACTGCATGAATTGGTCGCCAAACTGTCTGGGATGCCTCTATAACCGCCTCAAAATCAGCGATTCCCTGACTTAGGGGAATTTTATCGCGACTTGACCGCTTTTCACCCGCGACATTCTGCCTTATATAGGTTCGAAACTATGGCAAAGCAGGCCACTGCTCTAGGCGTTTGAGGGAAAAAAATGACAAAAAACAACCGCGATCAAGATGTTGAATTCATCAAGGCATTGGCCGAATTGTTAAATGAAAACGATTTGACCGAAATCTCTGTCAAACGCGAATACGGTGAAGACGATTGTTTGAATGTGCGTGTCAGCAAGGCAAAAGAAATTGTGCAGCACGTCGCAGCCGCCCCAGTGGCCGCTGCTGCGGCCGTCGCAGCAGCCCCTGCCGCAGCAGCGGCCCCCGCAGCCTCAAACGATGATCCAGCAAGCCACCCAGGCGCTGTGACATCCCCGATGGTTGGCACCGTTTACATGCAAGCCGAACCAGGTGCCGCACCGTTTATCAGCGTGGGCGCAACTGTGGCAGAAGGTGACACATTGTTGATCATCGAAGCGATGAAAACAATGAACCAAATCCCATCCCCCCGCTCGGGCACGATCAAGCGCATCTTGGTCGAAGACGGCGGTGCGGTAGAATTCGGCGCGCCTTTGGTCATCATCGAATAAGGGTTTTGGTCGATGTTTAACAAAATCCTCATTGCCAATCGCGGCGAAATTGCATTGCGCGTTATTCGTGCATGCCGCGAAATGGGCATTCAATCCGTCGCTGTGCACTCCACGGCCGATGCCGATGCGATGCATGTGCGTATGGCGGACGAATCCGTTTGTATCGGTCCTGCAGCCGGCACAGACAGCTATTTGTCGATGCCTGCCATCATCTCGGCCTGCGAAATCACAGGGGCGCAAGCAATCCATCCCGGATATGGGTTTTTGTCCGAAAACGCGCGGTTTGTGCAGATCGTCGAAGATCATGGTTTGACATTTATCGGCCCAACTGCGGAACATATCCGCATCATGGGTGACAAAATCACCGCCAAAGACACGATGAAAGCTTTGGGCGTTCCGTGTGTACCGGGATCGGATGGGGGTGTGCCAACCCTAGAAGATGCAAAACGCATCGGCGCAGAAATTGGCTATCCCGTCATCATCAAAGCGACCGCAGGCGGCGGTGGACGCGGCATGAAAGTCGCGCAAACAGCGGCGCAAATGGAACAGGCGTTCATGACAGCGCGTGCCGAAGGCAAGGCTGCTTTTGGCAATGACGAAGTCTATATTGAAAAATACCTGACAACCCCGCGCCACATCGAAATTCAGGTCTTTGGGGATGGCAAGGGCAATGCCGTCCATTTGGGGGAACGTGACTGTTCGCTGCAACGGCGTCACCAAAAAGTGTTCGAAGAGGCCCCCGGCCCATGTATCACACCCGAAGAACGTGCGCGGATCGGGAAAATCTGTTCTGATGCGGTTGCCAAGATCAATTACATTGGCGCAGGGACGATCGAATTCCTGTATGAAAATGGCGAATTCTATTTCATCGAAATGAACACCCGTCTGCAGGTGGAACACCCCGTCACCGAAGCGATCTTTGGTGTCGATCTGGTGCGCGAACAAATTCGCGTTGCCGAAGGCCTGCCAATGTCGTTCACCCAAGATGATCTGACCATAAACGGACACGCGATTGAGGTGCGCATCAACGCCGAACGTTTGCCGAATTTCTCACCCTGCCCCGGCAAAATCACCGCATTCCATGCCCCCGGTGGTTTGGGTGTACGGATGGATAGTGCGCTGTACACTGGATATTCTATCCCGCCCTATTACGACAGTTTGATTGGCAAGCTGATCGTGCATGGTCGTGATCGGAACGAAGCGTTGGCACGTCTACAGCGCGCGTTGTCTGAATTGATCGTCGACGGGATTGATACCACGGTTCCGTTGTTCCATCATTTGCTACAAGAACCCGATATCCACAGTGGACAATATAACATCCATTGGTTGGAACATTGGTTGGAGCAAAAATTCGGATAACACCAAAGCCGCGTATCTTGCGCGGCTTTTGAACACAAAGGCAGAGCATCGTGGCCCAAGAGCTCCCCACCGATCTGATCCTTTATGCCTATAGTATTGGCGCCTTTCCCATGGCGGATGGGCGCAATTCACAAAAGATCCATTGGGTGGAGCCGCGATTTCGTGGTATTTTTCCGATGGACCGGTTTCACATATCTCGGTCTTTGTCGCGCAAGATCCATCAACGCCCGTTTCGTGTCACATTGAACACCGCATTTTCATCGGTCATTCGTGCCTGCGCAGATCGTGACGAAACGTGGATCAACCAGACCATCGAAGACAGCTATACCCGCCTTCACCGCGAGGGGCACGCCCATTCCATCGAAATCTGGGATGAGGCCGAATTGGTGGGCGGGGTCTATGGCATTGC
>RGAJ01000157.1 GCA_009920225.1 Paracoccaceae bacterium | reverse complement strand
TTGCGCCGAAAGATCCGTTGCGTCATTTTGTGTAGTTTTCATTTGTCAGACATTTAAAAGTCTGACATTTAAAAAGCAAGAGTGAATCGCAAGGACCACACATGTTTTCGCACCGCTATAGACGCATGACCGGATTACATTGGCTTTTCCTTTTTGGAATGATCCTGTCCGCATGGGTCGCCCTATATGCAATGTCGATCCCGACAGAACTTCGCCAAATGTCATCAATTTATGGCGCAGACTTCTGGGCGAGCCTGTGCATTGTGACACCAGACGCCGCGGGCTATGTTCGGATCTTTTTCATGTGGTCGTTGATGTCGGCGGCCATGATGGCACCCACCGCATTGCCCGCATTCGCAACCTATGAAGAACTCGGCAGCAGCACATCGGTTCGGTTCGCGCCACTGGTGATGGGATACACAGTGGTTTGGCTGGGCTATTCGGCAATTGCGGCGGGGGTGCAAATTGCGCTTTACCAACTGGGATTGATCGATGGGTTCGGGCAAAGCCTGTCAACGCTTTTGACGGCTGCTTTGCTGATCGTCGCGGGCGCTTATCAGTTTTCACCAATCAAAGAAGCCTGCCTCTCGAAATGTCGTATGCCCATGACGTTTTTCATGCAGCATTTCGACGAAGGCCCTTGGCGCAACGGCATCCGTTTGGGGCTGGTGTGTTTGGGCTGTTGTTGGGCCTTGATGGCGCTGGCCTTTGTGGGGGGGGTGATGAACCTTGCCTTTATGGGGATCGCCACGATTTTGATGATTTTAGAAAAAATGCCCGATTTGGGTAAATATTTGACCAAACCATTGGGGGTGATCCTGATCACGTCGGGGATTTGGTTTGGCTTTGGAATACTGTGAAAGGAAAGCAAATGACACAGATGACAACTGCAACTGCGACCGAAGTTGGCCAAGTGCCTTGGGCCATCAAAGGTGAATTGATCTTGAACTGTAACTGTACTGTGTTCTGCCCATGTGTTGTATCACTTGGCAAACACGCTCCAACCGAAGGCTATTGCCAAGCATGGGCGGGCGTGCGCATCGACAGCGGTCATTACGGTGACGAAGACCTGTCTGGCCTAAACGTGGGCTTGGTGCTTGAGATACCGGGCCTGATGGCACGTGGCAACTGGAAAGCGGCCGCTTACATCGACGAACGCGCGTCTGACGCGGCGTTTGATGCGTTGGTCAATATCTTTAGCGGCGCAGCACGCGGCACAACAGGTTTGTTCAAAGTGTTGGTCAGCGAATTTTTGGGTGCAGAACGTTCGCCCGTTGAATTCACCACCGAAGGCAACGCACGTCGTTTGATGGTTGGCAAGAAAATCCAAGGCGAAGTTGTTCCCGTACCAGGTCACGGCGGCCAAGACATCGTCGTTACGAACACAGAATACTGGATGGGCCCAGACATCACTGTTGCCACAGCCACCCAAGGCCGCGTGCGTGCCTTTGGCCGCGTGTGGGATTTCGATGGCCGCTCTGCAGAAATCTGTCAGATCGATTGGAAAGGCCCACGCTAAATGGCTGTTTTGTCAGGATCGCGTCGCGTACGCATGACCCCCTTTACCCAAGGTGTCGAAGCTGCGGGCGTAAAAGGGTATACTGTTTACAATCATATGCTTCTGCCCACGTTTTTCGAAGACGTGGTCAGCGATTACCATCATCTTAAAAACTATGTCCAAGTGTGGGACGTGGCCTGTGAACGTCAGGTGAGCATCAAAGGGCCAGACGCGTTGCGCTTGATGCGTCAAATGAGCCCACGCGACATGTCCAAAATGGCCGCGGATCAGTGCTATTATGTTCCGATCAGCGATCACAACGGCGGCATGTTGAATGATCCGATTGCGATCAAATTGGCGGATGATCATTATTGGCTGTCCATTGCGGATGGCGATTTGATGCAATTCGCGCTTGGGCTTGCGCTCGGGCAGGGGCTTGATGTCGAAATCGGGGAACCAGACGTATCGCCTTTGGCGGTTCAAGGTCCCTTGGCTGATAATCTCATGGCGCGCGTTTTTGGCGACGTCGTGCGTGAAATCAAATTCTTCCGCTACAAACGCCTTGCGTTTCAAGGTACTGAATTTGTTGTCGCGCGCTCTGGTTGGTCAAAGCAAGGTGGCTTTGAAATCTATGTCGACGGCAGCGAACATGGCATGCCGCTGTGGAACGCTTTGTTCGAGGCCGGCAAAGATTTAAACGTACGTGCAGGATGTCCTAACCTGATCGAACGCATCGAAGGCGGTTTGCTCAGCTACGGAAGCGACATGACACGCGACACCACCCCAATCGAGGCGGGGCTTGGCAAATATTGTAACTCACCCGATGACTATATCGGCAAATCGGTGATCGAGGCGCAAAAACAGAACGGGCCAAGCAAACAACTGCGCCCAATATCGATTTCAGGCGCGGGTGATTTACCGTCGCCCGGAATGGGTTGGACGGTGATGTCAGGATCAAAACAGGTTGGGCTCATCGCGTCTGCGACATGGTCACCTGATTTCGAAACAAACGTCGCTATCGGGATGATTGATCGCGACTATTGGGACGCTGGAACCACGCTGACCGTGGATACCGGTGCGGGTACACGCAGCGCGACCGTATTAGATAAATTCTGGATATAAGGAGAGCATTGATGTTTAACGCATTGATTGTAAACAAAGATGACGAAGGAAAAACATCCGCATCCGTGGGTCAGATCGGATTAGACGATCTGCCAGAAGGTGATGTGGTTGTGGCTGTGGACTATTCAACCGTAAACTACAAAGACGGGCTTTGCATTGGTCCCGGCGGCGGATTGGTGCGCAATTACCCTCACGTTCCAGGGATCGACTTTGCGGGGACTGTCGAAACATCAAACGATCCACGCTATGCGGCAGGTGACAATGTTGTCCTCACGGGATGGCGCGTGGGCGAAATGCACTGGGGTGGCTATGCACAAAAGGCGCGGGTCAAGGCCGATTGGCTTGTTCCACTGCCCTCGGGCTTAACCACACGCCAAGCCATGGCCGTTGGCACAGCAGGCTTTACTGCCATGTTGGCGGTGATGGCACTGCAAGATCACGGTATGAAACCCGACCAAGGCACTGTTTTGGTTACCGGCGCCGCGGGCGGTGTAGGCTCTGTTGCAACGGCAATTCTGTCCCATCTCGGGTTCGAGGTTGCCGCCGTCACAGGCCGTCCGGATACGGCAGATTACCTGAAATCCCTCGGCGCGACACAAATCGTGGCGCGTGACGAAATCAACGAAACCGTCAAACGCCCGCTTGAATCCGAAAACTGGGCAGGTTGCGTGGATGCCGTCGGTGGCCCCATGTTGGCCCGCGTTTTGGGTCAAATGAAATACGGCGCCTCTGTTGCGGCCGTTGGCCTTGCAGGGGGCGCGAATTTGCCGGCAACAGTAATCCCGTTCTTGCTGCGCGGTGTGAACCTCTTGGGAATCGACAGCGTGATGCAACCTTATGACAACCGTCTGCGCGCATGGTCACGCATCGCAACAGATCTCCCCATGGACAAACTCGAGGCGATGATCCATCCCGCGACCTTGGGTGATCTTCCGCAACTGGGCGCGGATATTTTGAAAGGCCAAGTCAAAGGCCGCGTTGTTGTTGACGTCAACGCCTAATCTCTTGGAAAGGGCGGGACATAACACCCGCCCTTTCATCTTTGTCAAAAATACTCTCGCCGAAGGCACCCGCAGGCCCAATGCGTCCAAGCACTTGAACATTCGCACCAAAGGTGCAAATTTCACCCCATGCTAAGAGAGGACCATCATGCAGCTTGATATCGATTTCGTCCGCGACCAATTTCCCGCTTTTGCTGAACCTGTTCTACGCGGGCAGGCCTTTTTTGAAAATGCCGGTGGCAGTTATACCTGCAAACAGGTCATTGATCGGCTTTTTCGCTTTTATCACGAACGCAAGGTCCAACCCTATGGCTATTTCGAAGCCTCTAAGCTGGCCGGAAATGAAATGGACGAAGCGCGGCGCGGATTGGCTGCGGTCATGGGTGTCGATACGGACGAGGTCTCGTTTGGTCCCTCAACAACGCAAAACGTCTATGTCTTGGCACATGCGGCGTCGGAATGGTTGACGCGTGGTGACACCATCATCGTCACGAACCAAGATCATGAGGCAAACTCTGGCGCATGGCGCCGCTTGGCTGATCGCGGCATAACGGTTCGCGAATGGTCCCTCGATCCGCAAACTGGACAATTGAATCTGTCTGATCTGCAAAACATGTTAGACGATACCGTGAAACTTGTCTGTTTCCCGCATTGTTCAAATGTCATCGGTGATATCAACCCCGTGGCCGAAATCGCGCAAATTGCGCATGATGCGGGCGCCTTTGTGGTTGTCGATGGCGTCAGCTATGCGCCGCATGGTTTGCCGGATGTGGATGCGCTTGGTGCCGATGTATATATGTTTTCTGCCTATAAAACCTATGGACCGCACCAAGGGATCATGGTGATACGCCGTGAATTTGGCATGACGCTTCCAAATCAGGGGCATTATTTTAATGGCGATGCTTTGTATAAACGCTTTACCCCCGCAGGCCCTGATCATGCTCAGGTCGCGGCAAGCGCGGGCATGGTGGATTATTTAACGGCGCTCTATGCACATCATTTCGGGCCTGATCCCAAGCCTTTGCGCGCTCAGGCGCATGCGGTCCATGATATGTGTCGCGACTACGAAGCACTGCTGTTGCAACCTTTGCTGACCCAACTCGCCAACACCAACAAAGCGCGCCTTTTGGGGCCGGCAAATGCAGAACACCGCGCGCCCACGGTTGCGCTTGATGTCGGGGGACGCGCAAAAGAGGTGTCTCAATCGCTGGCAAGTCACGGCATCATGGCGGGGGCGTCTGATTTCTATGCAGTTCGCCCCTTGGCCGCAATGGGTGTCCCTGAGGGGCAAGACGTCTTGCGCCTGAGCTTTGTACACTATACAAGAAAGTCCGAAATAGATCATGTTTTGAATGTCTTGAACGATATTCTTTAAGTTTCTAATCCCAAAGGATAGATCATGGGCAACCAACCAATTCTGTATTGGATCAGACGTGATTTCCGTCTGTCAGACAATGCTGCCTTGTCTGCGGCGGTACAAGCTGGTCGGCCGGTTATCCCCGTGTTCATTCGCGATGACCAAGTTGACGCCCTAGGTGCCGCACCAAAATGGCGATTGGGATTGGGGCTTGAGACATTAGAAAAGGCTTATAACACCTTTGGA
>RGAJ01000156.1 GCA_009920225.1 Paracoccaceae bacterium | reverse complement strand
TTCCCAACCCTCGCCGGTCCATTTTCGGCGCATTGTCTCAAATATTTGCTTGGCATCCAAGACGCCAGCGATGATGATATGCAACGGTGGAGCCAAGTCTTAATCGACGGTGCAGGCAATTTTGGGTGGCGCGACGAATTATTCGCGCAAACGGACGCCGCCAATGATGAAATGGATGCGCTTTTTGATCGGATCAGCAAACGGTATCGCACCGACCCTGACCAAAGCGCCCTTTCGGTTATGGTAAATGCCGAAAACCCAATCCCGACATCACAGATCTACGCCAACATCAAAATTGCCATCGGCGGTGGGATCAATGAACCGCGTGATGCGCTGTTGACCATCATTTATGGGCTTTTGACCAATCCCGATCAATTTGAAGATGCCAAGCGCGATGGCCTTTGGCTTGCTGCGTTTGAGGAGGGCGTGCGTTGGGTCGCCCCCATCCAAGTCAGTTCACGCTTGGTCACACAAGACACCGAAATCCGTGGATGCTTTATTCCAAAGGGCGACACAGTCATGACGATCCAAGCATCCGCCAACTGGGACGAAGAGATTTACACAGACGGCCACCTGTTTGACATCCACCGCAAAAAAACCGCGCATCAGGCATTTGGCAATGGTCCGCATTTTTGCCAAGGCACCCATGTCGCGCGGCGGATGTTATCGGACATCATGTTGCCGATGTTGTTTGACCGTTTCCCCAACATGACGCTGCCTGATCCATCGGCGGTTGATTTCTGGGGCTTTGGCTTTCGCGGACCACGGCATTTGCCGGTCACTTTGAATTAAACAAGACCATAGCACACTTTGGGAGGACCTATGAAAAAACGTACTTTTATCCAATCAACACTGGCGGCCGTGACGGCATTGTCGCTCAGCCCGACACTTGCAGCGGCCCAAGAGGTCACTTTGCGGTTGCACCAATTCCTGCCACCGCCCGCGACCGTTCCAAAGCACATCCTAAAGCCATGGGCAGAACGCGTAGAAGCGGCCGCAGGTGGTGCGGTCAAAATTGAACATTACGACGCGATGACCTTGGGCGGCACGCCGCCAAGCCTGATGGATCAGGCCATCGATGGCACCGTTGATATGGTCATGACCGTGGTTGGCTATACACCCGGTCGTTTTCCACGCACCGAAGTGTTCGAACTGCCCTTTATGATGACCGACCCCGTGGCGACATCCATGGCGTTTCATGATATGGTTGAAACAGACCTGCAATCCAACGAATACAGTGACGTCAAAATCTTGGGCGCATGGGTGCACGGTCCTGGTGTGATCCACACCAAAGACCCGATTACCAAGCTTGAGGATATGGCAGGCAAGAAACTGCGCGGCCCGACACGTGTGATCACCGACATGTTGAACGAATTGGGCGCAACGCCAGTTGGCATGCCATTGCCCGCGATCCCCGAAGCACTGTCCAAGGGTGTTGTCGACGGAACCGTTATCCCATGGGAAGTCACGCCATCCATCAAACTGACGGATTTGGTGACAAACCATACAGAGTTTTCAGGGAAAGAATCGCTTTATACCGCGACAATTATCCTTGCGATGAACAAAGCACGCTATGAAAGCCTGCCTGCCAATGTAAAGGCGGCGATTGATGCGGAATCCGGGATGAAGCTGGCACAGTTTGCGGCCCAGGTGATGTGGGATTACGACAAACCGGGCCGTGACATTGCGGTCGGCAAATCGGCAAACATTATCACATTGGACGAGACCGAAGTTGCCCGTTGGAAGGCCAAAGCCCAACCTGTGATCGATCGTTGGATCGCGGATATGCAAGGCAAAGGCATTGACGGTCAGGCCATGATCGAACAGGCCAAGGCCTTGATTGCAAAACACGGCGGCTAAGCGCACAAAAAGACCCAAACAAGACCCCCGCTTCGGCGGGGGTTTTTCGTTCTGACACAAAATAGACCAACCCATCCTGTGTCAGGCAACCATTTGTTAACCTTTCGTTAGGACTTTCGAAAGACTTATGGGACATGCACATGGTAACGAGGGCAGGAATGAATATTTTGATTGTCGAAGACTGTAGCGAACTGGCGAAATTGTGGCAGCGCGCATTGGAACGTGTCGGTGCTGTGGTTGCTCGGTCGCAGTCTGTGACAGAGGCCATTTATCAGATCCAATCGCAGTGTTTTGATGTGATCGTGACAAACCTGATCTGTGACGGCGTGCCAACAATGCCGGTTGCCGATTACGCCGCCTATCGCAGCCCAAAATCACAGGTGATTTTTGTGACCAACACCAGTTTTTTTCAGACGGCTCGATCTTTAGGCTCTGCGCCAATGCGGCGGGTTTTTTGCAAAGAGATACGCCGCCAGAAGATCTGGCGGCGCTCGCGCAACATTATGCGGCTAGTGTGCCCAACGTATCGCGGCTGTGCGGCGCCCAATAATCCAACACAGGGTTCGTCGGAATGATCCGGTGCGGATTAATGCTTTCGTGTGAGTAGTGGTAGTGGCGCACGATATGGTCAAAATTCACAGTCTGCGCGATGCCCTGCATTTGATAGAGATCACGCGTATAGGCCCAGAGGTTCGGATAATCGATGATCCGTTTGCGGTTACATTTGAAATGCAAATGATAAACTGGGTCAAACCGGATCAATGTGGTGAACAAGCGCCAATCCGCTTCGGTCAAGGTGTCGCCCATCAGGTACCGGCGTTTGGATAGACCACCTTCGATCCAGTCTAATGTGTCAAACAACGGGCCAATTGCGGCGTCATAGGCGGCCTGTGTCGTTGCAAACCCTGCTTTGTAAACCCCATTGTTGACAGTGTCATAAATGCGCGCATTTACAATTTCAATCGCGTCCCGCAAGGGTGCGGGCCAATAGTCGATCGTATTGCCCGTGATCTGATCAAAGGCCGAATTGAACATACGGATAATCTCCGAACTTTCATTCGACACAATCGTATGTGTCTTCGTGTCCCACAAAACGGGAACCGTGACGCGGCCCGTCAATTTGGGATCTGCGCGCAGATAAATATCGCGCATGAAGGCTTCGCCAAAAAGCGTATCGCCTGTTGCACCCTTGTCATCTGTCTCAAAGGTCCAACCATCCGACAACATATCTGGATGCACAACCGACACGCCAATATGATCCGTCAACTCTTTGAGCTCACGAAAGATCAACGTGCGATGCGCCCACGGACAGGCATGCGATACATACAAATGATACCGCCCCGATTCGGCGGCATAGCCCGCGATCCCTGTCGGACCAGCCTGTCCATCTGCTGTAATCCAATTACGAAAACGCGCGTTCGATCGCACAAATGCGCCACCTGTGGCTTTTGTGTCATACCACTGATCGCGCCAAATACCGTCCACTAATAGACCCATGTCACATCCCTTTCGGTTTCTGATTTACCTTAATTTAAGGGGAATTTTGTAGATTTAGTACCCGTATGACCGCGCAAGTGATCTGCATTGATGCACAGATGCAGTCCGCCGTTAGACAAAGGAATATTATCATTACCCCTATGGGATCTTGATTCAAAACAGGGCCAGACCCACTCTATCCATGAAAGGATACAGCCATGTCAACTTATCTACCGACCGAAGTTCTCGCGGGGTTAGAAAACGCCCGTCGTGCGGATAAAAAACGCAAGTCCCGCCTGCGCGTGGAATTTGACGGGGATATGTATCCGGTGGTGCGCATGTGGCAGGATGGCTTTGCGCTTGACGCCGAAACTGCGCCGCATTTGCGGGGTCTGGTTGACCTTTATGACGGGGCAAATCACCTGTCTCAGTGCTTGGTTGTGGCCTCACAAGAGGACAATGGCGAATTGCAGTTTGAATTCAAACGCAACACTGCAGCCACCGACACCGCACCGCGCGATTTTGTGCGCCCAGATGGCGCACCAATCGCCTTTATCGAATATAATCCGTCAAACCGTTAGGTTACTGAAGATCTTCAAATGCCTTGGCCAAGCGCACAACCGCGTCTTGGACAACAGAGCGTGGCGTTGCAATATTAAATCGCAAGAACATCTCGCCCCCTGTTCCAAATGTTGGCCCATGATTGGCCGCGATATGGGCATCGTGTTCGACACGCTTTGTAAATTCTTCGCGTGTCATGCCTGTTCCCGAAAAATCAACCCACGCCAAATACGTCGATTCTAACGCCATTGATCGAAGTCCGGGTATCGCGTTGACAACATCGTCAAAAATCTTGCGATTGCCATCAAGGTAGTCAACCAAAGCATCGACCCACTCTGCGCCTTCGGGGGAATAGGCCGCTTCGGTCATAAAAAGACCAAAGCTGTTTGGGCTCAGGCCCAGCGCGGCCATGCGCGCGCCAAATTTTTCACGCAGTTTTGCGTCTGGAATAATCACATTGCCGCTGTGGCTGCCTGCGATATTGAACGTCTTGGTTGCCGCCGTCATCATCACCAAACGATCACGGATCGAAGGGTCGACCAAATCCATCACCGTATGTGTGTTGCCGCCAAATACCAGATCATGGTGAATTTCGTCGGACACCAAGATCAGATCATGCCGTTTGGCAAAATCTGCGACCTGTTGCAATTCCGCGCGCGACCACACACGACCACCCGGATTATGTGGCGAACACAGGATCACCATCTTTTCGCGCCCTGTCATCTGCGCATCATAGGCGTCGAAATCCATCTCATAGCGCCCATCGCGCTGGATCATTTCGCATTCAACCACCTCGCGCCCTGCGGCACGGATCACACGGGCAAAGGCGTGATAGACAGGGGTGAACAACACAACGCCATCGCCTGCGGTCGTATAGGCATTAACACACATCGCCGTGCCATTGACCAAACCATGTGTGGTGAAAATCCAACTTGGCTCGACCTCCCATCCATGGCGGTTTTTCATCCACCAACAGATGGCCGCGCGATAGTCGCTTTCATCGCCATAATACCCATAGACCCCTGTTTCGGCCATACGGGCCAAAGCATCCTTTACACATTGCGGGGGTTCGAAATCCATATCCGCCACCCACATGGCGATCCCGTCATCCTTGGGGACGTGATACAATGCTTCCATCATATCCCACTTGACCGAATGTGTTCCAAACCGATCAATGACGCGATCAAAATTCATGGGTCTCTCCTTATCCGAATATGCGCCCAAGGTACTGGGTTTTAGGCGATGTGCAACCCCGTTGAACTTGGCCAAAAGATCGCGTATTCCAACGCTATGATTAGACCGATTGTTTTGCACCCCGATCCCCGCCTGAAAAAGGTTTGCACCGCTGTTTCTGACAGTTCGGACCGTTTGCGCACCTTGGCCAA